>JAQVBK010000156.1 GCA_028690365.1 Candidatus Cloacimonadota bacterium | reverse complement strand
TTAGTGATATATCCATCATCATCAAAAAAACCATGAGATTCATTCAGCATAAGGTTTTTTATTTTGTCCGTTAGTGTCGAGTGAATAAAGATTTGATTTGAAGCTGACTCAGCTACTAAAGACTGTGGAAGTCGTTCAACGTAAGAGAAAAGATTCAACCTTAATAAGTCAAACCGTCTCAATTCTTGAGCTTTTTTAATAACTCTGTTTCTATCAACCATTGTCAACCGCCTTAACTACCTTAATCAATCTAGAACAGTTTTAAGCTATTTTAAATAAGTTTTATTATACATAAAAACCCTGTATTTATATAATTGCAATTACATCAATGATTTATGTCAATTTTTTAAATTATGACTGTACAGTTTCAAGGACAACATGAAAAAAAAGTGTACAGTTTTATGAAAAATCGGAGCTTTTAACCTCTCGTTTGAAAGTCAATCTTTCCCTGTTGAAGAGTTCCCAATAAAAGAGAAACAGCTTGATAATGGCTGTTGATTTCATCAATGATTGATTCCAGCATTGAAATTGACTCTTGTTTGTTGTCGAGTGATTCGGCTTCATATAAAGCCGTTAGTGTTTCATTTCTAACCTGGTCAAATGCTCTCTTTGATGATTCCCTGATTGACTCAATTCTTTTTACCTGGTTTGATTTTTCTAATCCTGTTTTTTTCACTGTAACCCCCTTTTTGATTGTCTTTTTGATTGTCCTGCTCGTAAAACATTATATAACAACATTTTACAAAGAACTGGGCAATTTTCATTGTCATTTTGATTGTCTGGTTGTAAAACATTATATATCAACATGTTACATGGTGAGTGGACAATCAAGACAATCAAGACAATGCTTTTTGTGTATTCTTTTTATATATATTAGACATATTTTCGTCACTCATTATTTTAAGTGTGTTTTTTTTGCTATATTTCAGGCAATTTATCAACAGCTTCATCTTTCTTTTTATCAATTAGCTTTGCATAAATCTGAGTAGTTTTAATGTCTGAGTGTCCTAAAAGCTTCGATACTGTGAAAAGGTCAATGTCAGATGTTAAAGCCAATGTTGCAAATGTATGCCTTGCACAATGGAAAGTTATATGTTTATTTATACCTGCCTGACTAACCCAAGTTCTAATTATTTCTGAAACGTTGAAAGGTAAATGAAAGACTTGTCCGCTTTCTTTTAAGTCTCTCTGCTGTTCAATTAATTCAATAGCATTTTTTGACATTTTCATTCGTAAATGACCGTCTGTTTTTTCCTGGATAAAAGATAAATACTCCCCCTGTACCTGGTCAAAGGTCAAGGCTCTGATGTCTGACAGTCTTAAACCGGTAAAGCATGAGAAAAGAAAAGCCTTTTTTATTTCGATATTGGGACAATCTGCCTCTTTGATGATTCTCAATTCATCAAGGGTTAAAAATTCCCTTTCTGACTGATTCTTTTTTATCTGGATTCCGTTTGCCGGATTGCTTTGAATAATGTTTTCTTTAACAGCTTGGTTTATTGAAGCTTTGAGCTTGCTAAAATAGACAGATATTGAGTTAATGTTTAAATCTGTCTTATTCTTAAGATATTCAACAAATGATACACAAAAGGTCTGATTAATGTCCTTTATCTTTGCTCCTGGTGCATAGTCTCGTAAATGCTTTATTGTACTCTGCCAAACATGATCATCTTTTTGCTTTTTGGTTAGAATGCTCTCAATATAGTCTATAAAATTGAATTGCTGTTTAAGACTCTTTATTTTAAAATCATTGTTTTGCTCAATCAGTTCAAATTCCTTTTTATCCCTGATTGCTGAAGCTGTCTTCAATAGATTCAGGTCTTGAAAATATGTTCCTGTTTTGTTCCCTAAGTAGATTTTAAGAAAATAATACTCTCTGTTTGTTCCGTTCCAGAAGTCCAGATAAAGGGAAAAGCCCTCATCTTTGGTGGTTTTATATCTTAACTTAATTCGCTTCCGGTGATTAATCTTTTTCAAGTTTGCTTTTAGTTCAGACTCAATCTTTTTATTACTCATTGTCAACCGCCTTTTAAAAACTATGCATAATAGAATAAATCAGAGTAACAAAAAAACAACAAAAATAACAAAATTTATTGAATTTATTTCAAGATTGGTCAAACTATATTTCAATAAAATGTTGATTGTCAAAGAATTTTGGAGTGTGTTAAAATTATAGTTAGTTTTCACTGCTAAAAGTCATATTTATTGAGTTTGGATAGATGAGTGAAGTTGTTCCCCATTTCAAAGATACTGAAGCTATGGATCTTCCTGTATCGGTGACATCCGCTGAGACAGAAACAGCTGTTGTGGAAGTAATATTATCTGCCGGTTCCTGAACGATGTTGGAGATTATTGGTGGCATATTTCCGCCTGTGGCAAGTACCGCCTCAGACCATGAAGTTGCTACTCGAATGCCGTCAACAGTTACTTTCTGAGATGCGTTGTATTGTCTCAATGCAATACTACCAGTGCTGTATGAACTGCTATTAGTGTAGGTTGCATCAGCGGTATCAGGTTCAGAATCAGGAAAAACATCAAAAGCATATAAACTTGAAATTCTGCTTAAATAATCGTATTTCGTCACTATAAGAACTGGAGTATTAGTACTTATATCAATATAATTAGTCGGAGGATTAGTTCCCTGTCCTAAACCAATTCCATCTCCTGTTGAATTAATCCATATCCTGCTGTAAAATGTGCTGCCAATTGGATTTTGTCCAAAATGAATAAAATAACCGGCACTATTTGTACTTTGAGTTTGAATAATAAATGCAGCATAGACAGTTCCGGAAGTCTGAGCATTAAAAGTTCTATGAACATCTTCGCCGTTATTATCCAGATTTGCAGCGCCACCAATTCCTGACCCTGCATAACCGGCGAACCCCAAACCAGTTATAACATCGATTGATTGAGTAGCTACTCCGCTGTGTGCTGTCCATCCATTATCTGTCAGATTCGAACCAATAGTGTAATCGAAGTTCTCAACTAACAAAATCTCTGCCTGTGCGTTAATGAAGCAAATCACTGTAGCCAGAAAGATAAATAATTTCTTCATTTTTCCTCCCTTTTATATTCGAACAAATTCAATCTTTATTGCAATGGATTAAATACTAAAAAAAATGCATTCAAAATTATTCTTTGCTTTTTATTTATACAAAATTCTGTCAAATAAAGTTTTTCGGCAATGAGGATATTTTCAAAAGAAAAATTGACCTTTTAAGAGATTATGAGATTCAGACATAAAAAGTTATGGGTAGGTAGAATGCATTATCTGGAAGTTATTGAAAGAGAAAAATCATTTAGCAGGAACATAGCGGTACACGAATTTTATCCAGCTAAGATGGCTGAGTACTGTGATTTCCCTGAATTTTTGAATCATGATATTGTGACAACTCTCAGAAGAAAAGGTATCAATAGACTCTATAGTCATCAGGCAGAAGCTGTTATTGCTGTTTCGGAAAGCAAAAACATTGTGGTCACCAGTGGAGTAGCAAGCGGAAAATCTCTCTGCTATTTTCTACCCGTCATCAATAATTTCATTAAAAGTGAAGCTGGAAAATCATTGTTTATTTTCCCTACTAAAGCTTTGACTCAGGACCAAAAAACAAATTTCAGTATTTTGCTCAACGAGATTGCTATTTCCGGATGTTTCGAGAAAAATCCGGTAGTTGGAGTCTATGATGGCGATACAGAAAACCAAAAACGTTCTCAAATCAAACAGAGCTGTGATTTTCTTTTTACGAATCCAGATATGCTGCATATGGGGATTTTGCCACAACATCCGAAGTGGCTCAATTTTTTCAAAAATCTAAGGTTTATTGTGATAGATGAGGCTCATTATTACCGTGGTGTTTTTGGTTCTCATTTTGCCAACATTATTCGTAGACTTATGAGAATTTGCCGGCATTATGGAGCAAATCCACAGTTTATTGTTACTTCCGCTACTTTAGCTAATGCAAAGGATTTTGTAGAGAAACTTCTTCAAACGAAATTCCATATTGTAGAAGAAGATGGATCACAACAGGGAGAAAAACACTTTTATATTTATAATCCTCCCCTTGTCAATGAAGAGCTCGGTATCAGAAGAAGTTCGCTGAAAGAGGTTGCTGCAATCAGCAGAATGCTTATGAACACGGATTCCCAGACTCTTATTTTTAGTGAATCGAGACGTTCTGTGGAGTTATTGCTCGCCGAGATCAGGAAACATATAAAAGACAAAGATCTCATCAAAGGTTATCGTAGCGGATATCTACCAGTAGAGAGGAGAAATATTGAGAAAAGACTTAGAGAAAAATCTCTTAGAGCTGTGATCAGCACAAATGCTTTAGAATTAGGTATTGATATCGGCGGACTAGACTCTGTAATTATAAATGGTTACCCGGGATCTATAACATCAACAAAACAGCAGTCAGGACGTGCAGGTAGGGGAGATCGTCCTTCTCAGACAATTCTGGTGGCAAATTCCGGTGTTCTGAACCAGTTCATTGTGAGACATCCTGAATACATATTGGAAAATTCTCCCGAAGAAGCTCTCATCAATCCGGACAATCCGTTAATTCTGCTAAGTCATCTACAATGTGCTCTGTATGAAATCCCTTTTCGTAAGGGAGAAAACTTCGGGACACTCCCTTTTGATGAAGTCAACAAGTTCCTTGTTTTATTACAAAAACAGAACAAACTGTTTCTGTCTGGTGAAAAATATTTCTGGAAATCAGCAAAGTATCCGGCTTCTGAACTTTCTCTCAGAACCGCAGGAATAAAACCTTTTGTAATTGAATGTGAGAATTCAGGGTCATTTTCTCTTCACTCAAAACCTGAACTTATCGGAATTGTAGATAAAGAAAGTGCTCTCTGGATGACTCATCCGGAGGCAATTTATCTTCAGGATGGAGAACAGTACTTTGTAGAAAAGCTTGATTTGGAGAACTACAGAGTTGTTGTCTCTCTGTCTGATTCTGTCTATTACACACAAGCATCCAGTAAAACTGATATCACCCTGTTAAAAAAAATCAAGGAAGATACTTTTACCGGTTTCAAAAAAAACTACGGCCAGATTAAAGCTGTTACACAAGTGACTGGATATAAGAAAATCGACTGGCAGACCAATGAAATCCTTGGTTATGGCGAAGTTGAATTACCGCCAACAGAGCTTATTACTTTTGGGTTTTGGTTTACTTTTGAACAGGATTTAACAGACAAACTTAAAGAACTGCAGATCTGGAATAATCAATCTAATGATTATGGTTCAGATTGGGGGAAAATTAAACAACGAATCAAAATCAGAGATGAAGGAAAGTGTCGTAATTGTGGACGTGGAGAAGGAATTCCACCTTTACAGGTTCATCATATAATTCCATTCAGAAGTTTCAGGAATACGGTTGATGCCAACAGAGAAGAAAATTTAATCACACTTTGTCCTTCTTGCCACCATCAGGCGGAACAAAACGTGATGATACAAAGTCTGCTCTCAGGTTTGGCAAATCTAATCAGAAACATTGCTCCTTTCTATCTGATGAGTGATATCAGGGATATCAGAGTTTCTCACGATAACAAAGCCGAGATAAGTGATGGTTTGCCAATGCTGATTGTTTATGATAGTGTACCGGGCGGGATTGGTCTATCAGAAAGATTGTATGATCTGCATTCTGCTTTGATTGATGCCTGTCTGGAAATAGTGGAAACCTGTACATGCAAGGATGGATGTCCCGATTGTACAGGTGCAGTTGCTGAAAATGGAGTTGGTGTTAAAAATGAAGCGAAAATGATCCTGAAAATGATGCAAGAATCACGGTGAAAAATGTCGGATATTGAGATATATTTTGAACCTGAAATAATACCGGAACAAGAAAGTTCGCTTGATGTATTGTCGATTTGTCGTGAACTGGATTGTTTGATTATGAGTAGTGATAATCAGTATGTTCTGAAACGAACGAAAGTGTTTAGTGAAACGGAAACAGATGAATTTTTTCATGTAAAACTTCCGGAAGCAGTTCAAAAATGGATTGGGTATTCCGATGAATCTGCTTATAGAATTTGTTTTTTTGATACAGAAACTACTGGATTGTCGGGTGGAGCGGGAACATATATTTTCCTTTGTGGAATTGGGTATTTTTCAGATAGGGGTTTTGTTCTTGATCAGTATTTTCTGCCTGATCCAGGCTCTGAACAATTCTATTTAGAGACAATTTTGAATGCTTTGGCAGAATTTGAGTTAATTACCAGTTATAACGGAAAGAGTTATGACCTTCCTCTCCTCAGAGAAAGAAGCTTCTATCATTTAATTAATGTCGATTTCCAAAAATGGATTCAGTATGATCTTCTTCATCTGGCGAGAAGGTTTTGGAAGTCAACTCTTAGTGATTGCTCATTACAGAATATTGAAAATACCATCATAAGAAAAAGCAGAGACAGTGATAAAGATATACCAGGAATAATGATTCCTTATGCTTATTTCAACTATCTGAATTCAGGTGAGTTGTCTGATATTAAGAGTATAATTTATCATAATGAATTCGACATCTTATCTCTAATGAGGTTGAATACGATAGTTTGTGGAATATTTTCAAAAGAAGAAACAAAATTCTGTTTTGTCCTCGGGAAATTTTATGAAGATGTTGCTGACATAGATAAGGCAATTGGATATTATGAACGAAACTTACTTTCTGAACCTGAAGATTCCAGAACTCTTAAACAGCTTTCATTTATTTATAAAAAGAGAAAAGAACTGACAAACTCAGTTCCTTTCTGGATTACTTCCGGTAATAACGGTGAAGTTTATGCAATGATTGAGCTGGCAAAATATTATGAACACAAAGATAAAGACTATTCTGAAGCAATAAGCTGGACAAACAAGGCTATTGACTTATTAAGAAATCATCCTGTACCCAATGCGAAACTACTTGCGGAATTATTTCATCGATTGGATAGATTAATGAACAAAACTATGCCTGGTTTCAGATAAAAACCTCTCAATGTCTTTTCTCTCTGAAATTTTTCTATTTTTCAGTTTTGTATTCATACCTCAGATAGATGTGAATTCCTCTTCAACGACACATCATGATAATCGAATCCCACTAGTTATTAAGTAGTCATTTCTTGTTGATTTCATCAAGGATTTCTTTTGCATCCGGTACAAATTCAAAGAAACTTTTTAGATTTTCACAGGCGTATTCAGGGCAATGAGCGCAGTTCTCAAGTTTTCTGTCATTGCTGCATGCTCGGATTTCGCATTCAAAACAATGAGCAAAGAGGATGTTATCTTTGCTCAAACAACCATGACAATTAATGCTTTCCGGCTTAATCTCTGATTGATACATTTTTGACCAGTTTTTAGCAGTTTTAATTCTGAGCTCTTCATTGTTGTCTCTGGCTGCGATAAAAGCAGGGCATTCTGAACATAACAAACCGCAATGTGAAATCATTCTCATATTGTACCTCCAAATTTTTCGACAAAAAATTTGGTTTGAGGATTATAGTCAAATTTTTTGTATAATTTCAGTTTATCACAGTGGACTATTGAGCAGTTACAAAAAATCATTAAAGTGATGTAAAACCGAATTGGAAATCGGTAGTGTCTCAAAGGTTGGTGTAAAATAGATGACGCCTGATAAAAAAAGGTTGAGCCAAATCCCACTCATTGTTTTAATGGTTTGAACAAAAACTAAAGAACAAGGAGAAGATCATGACTCAACC
>JAQVBK010000155.1 GCA_028690365.1 Candidatus Cloacimonadota bacterium | reverse complement strand
AGTTTGGATCAAAAATATCGCAAAGTGGGGCGTGCATATGGCGGGAATGAATTTGTAAAACATATTGATGGGAGTATATGGAAACTTCGCCCATTGAAGAATCGGATTTTCTTTTTCTACTGGAAGGATAATAAATTTGTTTTGTTGCATTACTATATTAAAAAGTCGCAGAAAGCACCTGTAAAGGAAATTGATAAGACACGCAAAAACTTAAAGGATTTTTTGGAAAGGAATGATGAAGAATGAAGGATATTAACACTTTTGCAGAGTATATGGCAGATGAAAGTCGAGTTACACCAGAAGAAAACAGAAAGATTGATTTTGAAGTGGAACTGATTGGCAAAATGATTGAAGCTAGAGAAAAGAAGGGATATTCCCAGAGAGAACTTGCTGAATTAAGTGGAGTAAAGCAGCCAGCAATCGCAAGAATGGAAAGTCTGAAATCTACACCACAGATTGATACATTACTAAAAATCCTTGCTCCGCTGGGGTACACATTATCCATTACTCCAATCAAAGGGAAATAATCTTTTGTGATAACTAAATATGTATGACTGCAATAGTAGCCATTGGAAAAAGAGGCTGTCGGGAAATAGATAGTTCCAGAAACGGGCCGGTGTGACTCAAGCAAGTTACACCGGCCCCTGAAATACTTCCTCAAAAAGAAAAAAAGATGGCTAACGACAACCATCTTTCTCTCCGTTCCATGTTAGAATGAAACTATGCAAAAACAAGATTATTATAACAACTTTTTTGAAATTGGGCAACAAAAAATTAACTTCAGTTTCTTCGAAAAAATTAACTTCAGTTTCTTCGACTATGATATAGTAACCATAACGAGTTAGATGTACACTTTTGTCGGATGCAACATGAACAAGCAGAGGGTACAATAAGATTCAAGTGATATGAAGAAGCCGACATAACTTGTTTGATGTTAAGTGTGAAACGGATGAGATGAACGATACTCGGAATGATAAGCTAATGGGTAAGACATAAGGAGGAACGGATATATTGGAAAAAACAATTGCGAAGTTACTGGATGAAAATGATTTTTTTGAGAAGAAAGATCCAAAGAATAATAATTTGCAGCTTTATTGCTGTAAGAAAAATGAGAAGCTAATATGGGCGCAAGATAACAATCCCTTTTTCCCGGACATCATTCACGAAAGCCAATATTACGCCATACATATTAAGGAGCATCCGTATGTGTTTTGCAATAGGAAAATGATGTTTAAGTGGATATACAAAAAAATAATAAAGGATTTTAAAGATATAAAGGAACTAAAAGAGGATATAAAGGAACTAGAAGAAGCAAATGATGATAACGAAATGATTCAAGGCATAATAGAGATGGTAAAAAACTGCAAGGTCAAAAAGATTCTGAATACGAAATGTGCAGTTCAGGAGAAAAAAGACATATTTAATGAATTAGCAGAAACAGCGAATAGAGAGAATGAACTCTTCAAGCAGTTACCAACTTTGGATGCATTAGAAAAAGCGATTATGGAGGAATTTGGTTTGGGAACAATAAGAACACAATGGGAAAATGCATATCATAATGGAATAAAACAAGTTGTTTTTAATGGTGCTCCAGGGACGGGAAAAACATATACAGCACGTTCAGTCTGTGAAGATATTATAAAAAGTGAACATCCTGAGCAAGAAGCTATTGAAAAAAATAAAAATTCTGAAGAACTTGAGAAAAAAATGAAAGATGCAATTGAGAAAGAAATAAAAAATAGAATTAAATTTGTTCAATTCCATTCTTCTTATGATTATACGGATTTTGTGGAAGGATTACGTCCGGTGAGCATTGATACATGCAGCGAACCGACATTTGTGCGTGTTGACGGCGTGTTCAAAGCCTTTTGCCGCAAGATAGCTGAGGAAAATAATCCTGAAAAACCATATTTCTTTATTATTGATGAGATTAATCGGGCGGATTTGTCAAAAGTTTTTGGGGAATTGATGTTTTGTCTGGAGGATAGTTATCGTGGGAAAAAGAATGGTGTAGAAACACAATACAAAAATTTACCGACATACGAAGTCAAAGATGGAAAAGCGAAACTAATTAAAGAAGAAAAACGGACGGATGTTTTTGAAGATAAATTCTACATTCCTGAAAATTTATATATCATTGGAACAATGAACGATATTGATCGAAGTGTCGAGGCTTTTGATTTCGCACTGCGAAGAAGATTTCTGTGGATGGAAGTTCAGGCAAACACAGAGTGCCTTGAAGGGCTAAAGGGTATGCTTGGAAGCAAGCTTGAACAAGGGAAAATAGAGAATCTATGTAAGAGGATTCAGGAACTCAATACTGTGATTGCGTCGGAAAAAGATTCTGAAAAATCAGTAGGAGAACAACTTGGACTTAGCAGAGCATATCATATTGGACATTCATATTTTAAAAAGTTTGATGGAAATAATCTGGAAACAATATGGAAGTATAATATTGAACCGATTTTGCGAGAGTATTGTCGTGGAAAGGATTCGGCACGTATAAGGCAGTTTATAGAAGCGTGTCATGCTGCACTTGTTAAAGGAACAACTACGACTGTATCTTAAGGTAAGGAACCAGAGGGAGAAGATGCATAAAAGAATTGTCTTAAAAGGAAAAGATTATAGTCTAATAGATGAAATTTTTATAGATGGAAAACCACTGGAAAACTACGCAACGGAAAAAGAAAAGTGGTTTAAACCTGAATCTCCTTATGAAACGGAAATCAAAATTATAAATTGCTTTTTGGAGGAAGTTGATAGAAAAGTTTCAGATCCCAAGGGAGAGTTTGTTGATATAATTGGGAATAATAGTGATACGGAACGAGGGAATAAGAGGCGCTTATTTGCTGATTTTGAAGCAACCAATGAGAATTTTAAAAAAAGACTGGGTGGTCTTGTCGGGATATTTCGTGAAAAAGAGTTTCGATTTTCAGATAATACGGAGGACACTTATGATATTGAACTGAGGATTAGTTGCCGATTTGATGGGGATAAAAAACCGTTTTTTCTGATTTATATGCTGTCAAAATGTTTTGATATCCCATTGTCAATGGATGAAATCGATGCAGGGATAGAAGACTTTTTTGAGTTTCTTATGGTGATTTTATTTAAAAACAAATTAGAAGAAGCCTATGAAGGAGAGTTTTTTAAAACCTATCAAAGATTCCAGAAGAATGACGATCGTTTGAAAGGGGCAATTGATATTTCACGTCATATTCGAATGAACATGGGGATGGCGAATGGAAAAGTAGCCTACTCATACCGTGAAAATACAGTTGATAATTATATCAACCATCTAATTATACATACATATATGCAGTTGAAAAGAGTATTTCCCAAATTGGTGCAAAAAGTGTTCGGTGTTGGAGATACCGCAATGACATTGAGTGAATTAAGATATCGTGCACCTTCGTTTGATCAATTTGATGTTAGAACCGTGATGCAAAAGAGCAGCAATCCCATTTCACATCCGTATTATCAGAATTATGAGGAGTTAAGAAAAACATGTATCAAGATTTTGCAGCATATTGGAATTAGCATATTCAGCGATGAAGAGAACGATAACGTACAGAGCATGCTATTTTATGTGCCAGATTTGTGGGAAGTCTATTTGAAAACGATTTTAGAGAGAGTAAAACCAAACGAACTGACGTTGAAAGTACAAGATGAGAATAAAATTAAAATTATGGGCGCAGTTCAGAAAATCCCTGATTTTGTATTTATGCGAGGTGAGAATCCCGAACTTGTCCTCGACGCAAAATTTAAGCAGTCATGGGAAGAAGAAAAATGGGAGTTTCTAAAGGATGATATTATGCAATGCATTGTTTATATGACGATTTTCAATGCGAAAGCGACAGGAGTCATTTATCCGACAAATCAGCAAGAGGGAAAAGTGAAGGATCAGAGAATAAGCCACTACCAGGAGAAGTTATTTTATATGATTGGATTGGAGGTGCCCGAATCTGATTCCGCACCCAATGGAACAGAGTGGGGGAAAAGGATGCGTGATTCAGAAAATAAATTTAAAGAATATTTGGAAAACCTTAGAATTTTTACAGAATATGATTCTGGATGCAAAGTTTAAACTAAGACGGGATGAGCAGCAACAATTGGATCAGTATACAAAATGTATTTGAGACAGGAATTCTCTTTATGTACATGTAACGGGAATTTTTTTCCGGTGGAAGAAAAAAGCATATAAGTTGTATACGATAATAGATGAATTCATGCAAAAAGAAATGAAACGACAGGAAGAGATTAACAGTCTTCTTAAACTATGGAAGGAAGACAGGGAAAATCAGTAGTTTATCAGGTGGAAACTAAAAAGCTATAGGCGTTTTGTATAAAGGAGAAGGGAAGATGGGAAACCGGAGGTGGAGTAAATTACAGAAGGAAATAAACCTGATCATATCTCCAGACATAAAATTTCAGATACATTGTATGGCATACAGAATGCGTAGCCAACATGGGACCACAGACTTACCACGATACTGGATTACCCTAGACAAAGAAGTTATTTTTGATTATCCGAAAGATTTTCTTGATATGAGTATGCTGCCAAACAGCCAGAATGTTTGGCAGTGTGATGATTTTACAGTAAAAGAAAGGTATCCCTACGTTACTGAAATTTCAGATATTTCGGATGTGCTGCGCATCTATATAGATACTCCTATAGGAGAGTTGTTTGATCGGACATTTGAAGGTGATAGGTGGGGGCTGTGCGACATATTAAAATCGGCGGATAAAAGAATCGGAAAACGACGCTTGAGTGAATTATCTGAGCGAAGCAAAAGCGAAGCTGTTAGAAAAGTCATTGAGAAAAGATTAGTCACCACAAATTAAAGGGGTATAAATAAGATGATTAAAATATTATTTGTCTGCCACGGCAGGATTTGCCAAGAGCGTTAAAAATCCTGTAAATCAGGCGTTTCCTGTGTTCCTTCTTCAATTTTACCAACGATTTACCAATATTTCTGGAGAGTCAGATTTGCATTTTTATGGTTTTGAGAATGTTGACAATATGGCATATATGCCATATAATGATATTAGAAAACACAAAGGAAAGGATATGGATAAATTTACAATCGAGTTTTATGAGAAAGAAAACGGAGATATTCCGGTAGAAGAGTTCCTGCTTGGTTTAAATGTTAAAATGCGAGCAAAATTAGTCGGAATTATGAAAATACTTCAGGAGAAGGGAAATCTACTGCGGGAGCCATACAGTAAACACTTAGATGATGGAATATTTGAACTGCGAGGAAAAGTTGGGAGTGATATCTCAAGAGTGTTATATTTCTTCTACTATGATGGAAAAATAATATTGACCAATGGTTTTGTAAAAAAGACGCAGAAAACACCAAAAGCGGAAATAGACCGGGCGAAAGCATATCGTGATGATTATTTGGAAAGGTGTGATAAAAATGAGAAAATTTGATGATTTTTTAAATGAACAGAAGCAAGATGCGGAAATCAAAAAAGAATATGACAATCTGCAACCAGAATTTGATGTGATAAGAGCGATTGTTGATGCAAGGACTTCTCAGAACCTTACACAGAAGCAACTTGCAGAGAAGACCGGAATTAATCAGGCAGATATTAGTAAACTGGAAAATGGAACAAGAAACCCATCCATAAATCTCTTGAAAAGACTGGCTGATGGTATGGGGATGATGCTGAAAATTGAGTTTGTCCCTAAACAAAAAGTATAAACAAAAGGAGCTGTATAAAAAGTGTCAGAAATCAAACTATTTGAAATAGAAAATGTAGTTAAAGAGAGAACAGCTTCTGCAGTATTACTTGAAAAACAGCTTCAAAACATGATAGAACATAATATGGAAACCTTCTTCGGAGTACGTTTCCTGAAGAGTGAATATGCGATTACTTCCGGCCGTATGGATAGTATCGGTATTGATGAAAATAATAGCCCTGTTATCTTCGAATACAAGCGTAGTACCAGTGAGAATGTAATCAACCAGGGATTGTTCTACCTTGATTGGCTGCTGGATCACAAAGCAGATTTCAAGTTGCTTGTAATAGAGAAACTTGGAATGGACATCGCTGATCAGATTGATTGGACTGTTCCGTGCGTAATCTGTATTGCAAACGACTTTACGAAGTATGATGTACATGCCGTAAATCAGATGCAGAGAAACATCAAGCTTGTTAAATATCGTAAATATGGTGATGATCTGCTTTCGTTCGAACATCTGAATACTCCGGTGGCAAAGCCGGTAACAGATGTATCAGTTGCCTCGACATCAACTTCGTATACCCAGAAGACTCACCTGGAGAAGTTGGCTTCGGCAAGTAATCATTTTAAGACACTGTATACGGCTCTCTGTGATTATATTGAATCTCTGGGAGATGATCTGGTTGCAAACCAGTTGAAGCTGTACCTGGCATATAAGAAGGTACAGAATATCTTTTGTATTGAGATCTATAACAAACAGATTCTGCTTAGATTGAAGCTGGATCCGGATACTGTAAATCTTGAAGAGGGATTTACAAAAGATACGCGCGGGACAGGCCATTATGGAACTGGGGATCTTCAGGTGTCGATTAAGACAGAAGAGGATTTCCAGAAGGCCAAGGAACTGATTGATCGGGCTTATAATGAAATTGTATAGCAATTGATTTTAAATTTAAACAATGAGGAAAATATAGTGGGTAATATTTTTGAACATGATGCAGTTCCGACTTGGAGTGGATTTGTGTATCAAGGACGCATTGCTGTGTATCTGGCAGTAAAAAAACTCTTGAAATTAAAACAATCTGGTTCAATGGATGAAATACAGCATTATTCTATTGAAATGGAAAAATGTGAAGATATAGCTATCTTATTAAAAAAACAATCTAAGGAAGAGTATATTTCGATTCACCAAGTTAAAAACTATGAACATACGGCTATATCAAAGTATCGAGAAGCAGCAGTTCAACTAATGCTGGAGGCTGGATACTATAAAGAACATGGTCAGGGTAGCCCCAAAGCATATCTTCATGTTGCAAAGCCATTAAGGACTGTCAATAGGTCTACATCTGCCAGTATCGTATTTGATGGATGGGCCTCAAGTGTACTTGACTTATTTGTGGATTTGGGAAAGTGGTATTCAGACCTTTCATCAAATAATAATGTAGATGAAGTTTTTTCGAATATTGAATCGTGCGATTTCGAGAAAATTCTTGGAATTAATCGTAGCCAGTTACAGGGTATTATAAAATCATTAACGGACTCATGCAAAAAAAAGAAGCAGGATAATGCAGAAAAATACTTGGGAGAACTAATTGAGTTTTGTAAAGATGAATTATGTGTTCCAAGATTAGTTCGTGATATTGAATTATATGAATACTCTTCTGGGGTTGCATATTGTAGTGGTCCAGATATTTATAATAAGGTTTTTGAATGTGTAAAAGAATACAAAGATGCATCTGGTTTGAATAATGAACAGTTAGAGTATCTGACAAACGCAATTTTTTGTTTTGTTAGTGATACTATTCTCGAACGACATAGATTATTGCAGGATAAGAAACCAGCACCCTGTTCAATTCCCCTTGAAGAATTTGCAAAAATATTAGATGGTAGTGTAGAAAAGTTTGAAACAAAAAGGTAGTGGTTAGAGAATAAATTTGAGTATAGCAAATAAGCCATCTTTCGGTGGCTAAAAAATTGAATATGAACGCAACACCTGGTTTATGGCAGGAGTAACATCATCTTTGATGACATATCCTCGTTGACGTAGTAAATTAAGTGCCTGTGAAGCTGTTAATACCTTGGTTTCTTTCACAGGACGTGATTCAAGAAAACCTTCTGGTGTA
>JAQVBK010000154.1 GCA_028690365.1 Candidatus Cloacimonadota bacterium | reverse complement strand
GGAACCTGCTCATCAAAATGACTTAGAGCTGGTTTGTCTTGCAGATAGTCAATTTAGCACCGTTTACGAAATTGGCAGTTTTGATTATTCACTCTTTGCAGATTCTACCGGACTGTTGCCAGATAACAAAAGAATCAATATTTCGCTTTTCTTTGATGAACAATCCGATCAGGAAGAACAGGCTGATTATAGCATATTCCGTTGGGAAAACAATTATTCTAAATGGATTTATCAGGGTGGATACATTTCTTACACAGATAATAGTGTTGTTTTCGAATCCTCAAAACTGGGATATTTTACAATTCTCAGATCTACTGACAAAATTCCGCCACATATTTCAATAAATGTTGAAGAACAAGAATTCACCTATGGAGGATATGTTTCTGGCACCGGAATAATTTCAATTCTTTTGAGTGACAAAAACGGAATCGATATTTTTGATAATCCATTCCAGATGTATCTTAACGGTGAAATTGTCAGCAGTGATAGTTACACTTTTTCAACAATTCCGGGACAAATCAGCAGCATTCCGGTAAAGTATCAGCTAAATCTGACTCAGGGTGATTATTCCCTGCTTGTTAGTTGCACTGATGTGAATGGAAATTTTTCTGAAAAGAGTGTGCAGTTTAAGGTCAATACTACTTTTGATCTTTTGAATGTAGCCAATTATCCAAACCCGATAAAATCAAGAACAATAGAAACAATAAACGAAGGCAGAACGAGATTTACTTATGTACTTACAGATGACGCTGATAATGTTAAAATCAAAGTATATACAGTCAGTGGAAGATTAGTAAAGACTTTCAATAATCTTCCTACTTCAGTTGGTTACCATGAGTATCCCAGAACAACTACAGGGTGGGATTGTCGGGACGAAAGAGGTTTCTATCTGGCAAATGGTATTTATTTTTATATTCTGGAAGCCAATAAAGGTG
Organism: Candidatus Cloacimonadota bacterium; assembly: GCA_028690365.1. Classification (GTDB taxonomy): domain Bacteria; phylum Cloacimonadota; class Cloacimonadia; order Cloacimonadales; family JAQVBK01; genus JAQVBK01. The sequence continues at coordinate 6,892 of JAQVBK010000154.1, read as the reverse complement.
GAAAGACAATTTCGAAAACTCAAAAAATGGCGATTTTGAAATAGCACTCCGGAGTAATAATGATTAAGTGGTTTCTAATAATTGTAATAATTTTCCCATCACTTTTCGCAGGTAGCTATGCCGGAGACTTTATGGAAATAGGAGCAGGAGTTAAAGCTTTGAGCATAGGCGGTGCATTTAGTTCTATTGCAGATGATGGTACAGCTATCTATTGGAATCCGGCCGGAATTTCTCAATTGAAAAGACCAGAAATTTCTGCGATGAGGGCATTTCTTTATAAGAACCTTGCCACTTATGATAATATTACTTATTGTCAGCCATTGCCTAATCAGGTAACCCTTGGAATCAGCTGGACAAGATTAACGATTTCAGACATCCCTGTTTTTGAGGAAAAACATTTGGTCGGAACAACCGTAGACCAAAGATCAACCTTTCCGGAACTTCATTTATCTGGAATCCCTGACGATGAGTTCAGCAGCAAAGATGATTTACTGCAAATTGCCTTTTCAAAACATGTTCAGAGAAATTTAAACATCGGTTGGTTATTTTTTGACATCCCTTTTGATTTCTACTTTGGTGGAAGTGTAAAATATATAAAAAGAGATGTTTATCAGAACATGGGTACTGGTGCGGGTTTTGACTTATCAATGCTAACGAAAACTGACCTGGCAGTTATTTTAGACCTTGACTGGTTGGGTACTTTTAATTGTGGAGTAAATTTTCAAAATATTGGTGGAACTACAATAGTTTGGGACACAGAGTCAAAACACGAAGATGAAATTTTATTGAATACAAAACTTGGCTTAAGTCTTAATCAACCAATCAGTATTTGGAAAAGCGTTTTAACGCTTGCTTATGATCATGATTATGTGTATGAGGGCAGAGACCGATTTGGTTTCGAATGGATGTATAATAGAACAATCGCTTTGCGCCTGGGTCTTTGTGAAAAGGATTTCTCTACGGGAATTGATCTTAATCTTTACGGTTTCCAGATTGACTATGCTTTTATTACAAATGTCTTGGGTCATACAAATCGGGTAGGAATTTCCTATCGTTTTTAAATAATTTTTGAGGTACAATATGGAAAAATATTTATTGATCGTTCTAATTACCCTGATGCTCATTTCCTGTGCAGGCAGTGATAGTAATGATAGTGATAGCATTCCGCCTGAAAAACCATTTCTATATCCGCATCTTGGTGATACAGGTGATGGTGAAGTCCTTAATCCGTTTTCAAATCAGATGATTCAGCCTAATGACAATAATAACGGAATTGATGCTGTCCCTGACGGCAACTGGATTCGTCTGATGTGGGACTGGGAATTTCAAAATGATATAGATTTATCCGGGATAAATATTCATAGATACAGAATGGATAACTCTGGAATAATTGATTTACGACACATAGCCTCAATTGAATCTGAAAATTTTCAATATATTGACATGACTCTGGACAATTCTCCGGGACAGGCGATCAGCACTACCTGGTACTATTTCATAGAAGTTCTGGATCAATCAGGTAACAGCACTTTGTCAGATACCGTAAGCTATAAACTTTCATTTAAACCCTTGCTTGATTCTCCGGCAAATGAAGCAATCCTTCAGGCAGATCAGTCTATAATTTTCTCATGGGAGCCTATTGGATTACCTTTATTCTACAGAGTTATAGTTTTCGACGAAGATCACAATTATTTGTGGAAATATGATGAATATCAAACAGAAGAATCGGAATTCTCGATAGTCGCAGATTTTTTCTTTACTGTAGGCAACAGCTACATCTGGAGAGTTGATGCTTTTGAGAATCTCGTAGAACCAAGCGGTTCTGAATCAGTTGAAAGAACCTTTACTATAAGTAATTAGTTTATACATCTTAATTTTAAAGGAGAAAAAGTGAAAAAGATAGTAATTATAATATTAGTCCTAATCTCTGGTTCACTCATCGCACAGACTGATGGTGGTTACCAGGGAACAAATAATGCATCGGCATATTTTTACTCAGGGACAATGAATGAGAATAATCAGCTCAATATTCCTACCTATGTCTGGGGACAAGTCAGAAAACCGGGATTGTACATCGTACCTGATAATACAAGCCTTTTAACCCTGTTATCTCTAGCCGGTGGTCCAACTGAGAACGCCAAACTCTCAAAGGTAAAAATTGTCCGTCCTACAACTGAGGGAGAAAAAATTATTATCATAGATTTAACTGAATACATTAAAACCGGAGATGAGAATCTAATTCCCATTTTACAACCGGGCGACACAGTAATCATCTCGGGTACGGTGTATTATGCTTTCTCCAAAGTAGCCGATTTTGTTTCAAAAGCTGCAATCATCCTGAGTGTCATTGTAACACTTAATAATATTTAAGAGGTCTTATGGAAAGAACCAATGTTTACTACGATCAGGAAAGTGAAATTAAGCTTTCTGATTATTTCAGAATCATGTTTCACTTTAAATGGTTAATAATATCCATTTTTATCCTTTTTGTTGCAGGTACTATTGTCTACACAGCCCGATCACCAAGAATATACAAAGCTTCTACAAAAGTTATTCTTGAAGATAAAAAAAATGACATGTTCTATATGACTCCCGGTTTTGGCAGTTATTCTCTGAACAATAATATCGAAATCCTGAAAAGTCGACCTGTGATGCAAATTGCCCTCGACCTGTTGCAGCAAAATGAAAAGTCTCTAGAATTCCCCATAATGGAATCTGGAGGACCATTGGGTACTTTGATTTCAGGCATTCAGGTAGAAACTAAAAGAGAAACAGATATACTAACCATATCGTTTGAGTCTACCAGCCCCGATGAAGCTGCGGCTGTTTGTAACGCCACTGCTCAGGCTTTGATTGAACAGAATCGCAGTTTCGCCAGAATGGAACTAACCAGAGCCAGAGAATTCTTAGGTGAGCAGGTTGAATCTATCAGCGCCAGGCTTAGAAATGCTGAAGAAGACTTGAGATTGTATAAATTACAACAAGGAATATCATTACTGTCTGAAGAAACCAAGCAGTTAATCGAAAAATCTTCTGACCTTGAAGCAGCTTTGCAAGTGGCTGAAACAGATCTTTCTATAAAAAACGAACATCTATTTTTCTTGCAGAGGGAATTAGGTAAACAAGACTCACTGCTTTCAGACATCAACACTGTACTATCATCTCCCCTGCTTGATCAAATGAGAAACAAAATTGTTGAACTGGAATCAAGATACACTTCTCTACTCACCAGAAGAGAATATACTGAAGACCATCCTGAACTTCTCAATCTGAAAAAGGAAATTGAAGAAGGTAAATCCAGATTAAACAAGACTATTACAAATATGATCCAGGTTAAAGAAGGATCATCAGATCCTCTGGCTTACAGGGGCGATCTGATCCAGAAGATAGCTTTAGCCAGAATCGAACAAAATGTTGCAACTTCAAAAGTGGAAGGTCTAAAAAAAGCACTTATAGATTATAACAGAAAAATTACCCTGCTCCCTGATACCGAATTGGCACTGGCTCGACTCCAAAGAAATTATTCAATCAATGAAAAATTACATTCATTATTAGTAGAAAAATATGAAGACTCAAAAATTGCTGAACAGGCAAAAATGGGAAACGTAAGATTGGTTGAAGAAGCAATTGTCCCCGGAAAACCAGTTAAACCAAAGAAAATGATGAATCTTATGGTTGGATTAGTTCTCGGATTAGGAGTTGGAATCGGTACTGCTTTTCTGCTCCATTCGCTGGACACAAAAATCAGAACTATGGATGACATGGAAAATTATGTTAAACTGCCAGTGATTGGAACAATCCCTAGAATTAAAAGTTCTTCTCAGGATTATGAAGAAATTGATAAATTGATTAAAGCCACTGAAGATAAAAAGGAAAGAGATCTTCTTGAACAAAAAAAATCCCAGATTGCAGCAAAACTTATAGCAAATTATGCTCCAAAATCTCCTGTTGCCGAAGCTTACAGAATTCTTAGAACTAATCTTATTGCCAAACGAAAAAACAACAGCCATTTCTCAGTTCTGGTAACTAGTTCCGGTCCCAAAGAGGGTAAATCGACTACTATATCAAATCTGGCAATCACGCTTGCCCAGATGGACTCAAAAGTAATTCTGGTTGACCTTGACTTGAGAAGACCTATGGCCCACAATATTTTCGGACTTGAGAAAGAGAATGGAATAAGTGATTACATCTTAAACAATGCAAAAAGAGAAGATATAATCAAGAGCTCCGGCATACGTAATCTTGACATCATAACAAGCGGATTTATTCCCCCATATCCTTCTGAGATATTAGCATCTGAGAAAATGGGCAATTTTATCGAAGAGTTGAAACAGACTTATAGTTACGTATTGATTGATACGCCTCCAATTATCGCGGTTACCGATGCTCTTATTCTGGGACGTTTAGTTGATCAGCTTGTTCTGGTAATTAGTATAGACTTTACTGACCGAGATATAATTAAGCGAACCAAGGAAATGCTTAAAAACATAGACATTGAGATATCGGGTGTCATCGCAAACGGGATTGATGTACACAAGTATTACAGCGGGTATAGTTATTACTATTACTATTATTATTATTACTCAGATGAAAAAAATAACGGCAAACGCAAACGCAAAAATAAACCTCTTTCTTGATGTCCTGAAAAAGAGGAATGACGGTTATCACGAAATAAGAACTATTTTTCTTGAAATAGCGCTTCATGATATCGTAACTTTTGATTTGACAAAGAATAGCGACATAAAAATTTTGTCCAACTTGGAACATCTTAATGGTTCAAATAACCTTGTATTCCAAGTTGCATCTTATATTAAAGAAAAATATAGAGTGAAAAATGGAGTATCGGTCTTCGTAGAAAAAAGAATACCGGTCGGTGCGGGTCTTGGTGGAGGAAGCAGTAATGCTGCTTTAGCCATTAAATCTCTCAATATATTGTGGGATTTAGATTTATCAATTGAAGAACAGTCTGATATCGCATCATATTTTGGTAGTGACATCAATTTTTTCCTATGGGGTAAAACTGCAATGGGAAAAGGAAGAGGTGAAATAATCACCCCCATGAAACCTGTTTCAATCGATAACATCCTCCTGGTTAATCCCCGCTACGAAATCTCTAGTTCCGAAGCATATTCATTACTAAGTCTTTCTGAGCAGTGTAGTGATTGGGAATTGTTAATAGCAACCGGAAATGTCGATTATTGCTATAATAAACTACAAGAGAACTTAGTGGAAAAATATCCAGATTTAGCAAATCTTCTCGATAAGCTAACATCAATGGGAGCAAAGAAATCCATGATTTCAGGCAGCGGACCTACAGTGGTCGGATTTTTTGAAGACAAAAATCAAGTTAAAGCAGCAGAAGCTGAATTTAGAAAAATTGGTTTGTGGACAAATGTCACAAGCTCAAACTGATAAGCCAAGGATATAAAATGTTTTCAAGGCTGAAAATTTTTTCGGGAAAAGCTAACGAAGACTTAGCTAGAACTGTCGCCAGATTTGCAGGCATTCCTTTAGGTGATATTGATCTTTTCAAGTTTTCCAATAATGAGAGCTTTGTTAAGATAAATGAAAATGTCAGAGGCTCTGATACGTTTATCATTCAACCAACCTGTCATCCGGTCAATGATAACCTAATGGAATTGTTGATTATAATTGATGCCTTAAAAAGAGCATCAGCTAAACGTATCAACTGCGTAATACCATATTATGGTTACGCAAGAACAGACAAAAAAGATCAGCCACGAGTGCCTATAACCGCAAAACTTGTAGCAGATTTGATTACTGTAGCCGGTGCTGACAGAGTTATTACCGTAGATTTGCATGCAGAGCAAATTCAGGGGTTTTTTAATATCCCGGTGGACCATTTATTCACCACCCCCTTGTTTGCCAGATATTTCAAATCAAATCTTGATAATGAAAATCTTGTAGTTGTTTCACCTGATTCCGGTGGCGCAAACAGAGCAAGAACTCTTGCCACCCGACTGAAATGCGGATTTGCTATTGGGGATAAAAGAAGAACCGGAAATAATGATAAAGCTGAAATCTTGAATATCGTAGGTGACGTAAAAGGTAAAACTGCTATTTTATTTGATGATATCATTGATACCGGCGGCAGCTTAGTAAAGATTTCATATGCATTAAAAGATTTCGGAGCTGAAAGAATTTTTGCAGCTTGTGTGCATGGTGTTTTGTCCGGTAGCGCTATAGAGAAAATTGAAAATTCGCCTATTGAAACACTCTTCATCACTGACAGTGTTTTTCTTAATGAAGAGAAGAGAAATTGTAGTAAGATAACTATAATTTCAATTGCAGAATTATTGGCAATAGCTATAAAGAAGATACATATTGATGAATCAATCAGTATCTTATTCAGGTAGCAAAGAATAATATAAAAAAATATAGATTCTGGAGGAATAATGAATTTGAAATTAGAAGTACAAAAAAGAGAGTTAGTAAAGAAATCAGAACTTAAGACGTCTCGAAAAAACGGATACATTCCGGCAGTAGTATATGGAGAAGAATTTGAAAATGTTAATATTCAGATTGAAAAATCAATCTTCGCCAAACAATATAAAAAAAGCATTGGTGAATTGGCATTTTTCGATTTAGTTATTGATGGCAAAGAATATCGTACAATAATCAAAGATAAACAGATTCATCCTGTAAGCAGAGAAATTCTACATGTAGATTTTCAGGTTCTTCATAAAGGTAGCCCTATTGCGGTTCATATTCCATTTAAATTTATCGGTGAACCTGTAGGGATAAAAACTGGCGGAATATTAGAAATTCTGCAAAGAAATGTTGAAATAATAGCTCTTCCAAACGATATTGTTGAAGATATTGAGATTAATCTTTCAACAATGGAAATTGGAGATTCAATTCATATTAAAGA
>JAQVBK010000153.1 GCA_028690365.1 Candidatus Cloacimonadota bacterium | reverse complement strand
ACTCTTACCGAAGTGCCAATCTTACAGGGACTTATGGGCAATGGAATGGGGAAAGGTCCGGCTTTGGCTCTGCTTTTGGCTGGTCCCGCTTTATCTCTTCCCAACATGCTGGTTATTCGCAGTGTTATGGGAACTAAAAAAACTGTTGTTTTCGTATCTCTCGTTATTGTAATGTCAACTTTAACAGGTTTGATTTTTGGATTAATCTACGGATAAATAATAGACCAAAATTAGTAGGAGGAAAAATGGAGATCAAAATTTTAGGGACAGGCTGTCCCAAGTGTAAAAAACTGGAAGAGAATGCCAGAAAAGCTGTAGAGGAATTGAACATCGAAGCCAATATCAGCAAGGTAACAAAATTGAATGACATTATGGATTATGGCGTGATGGTTACACCGGCGCTGGTTGTAGACGAAAAGGTAGTTTCTGCAGGTAAACTTTTGTCTCCCCAGGACATAAAAAAACATCTGATTTAGGAGAAAAAATGAACAATTCAAGGTTGTTAATTGTGCTACTAATTCTCTCTCTGGGATGTTTGAAAGCTGAAGATAATAATACCAAAACAGATTCTACAGAAAAGTATAAGGTAACGTTTATCGAATTAGGTTCCGTAAACTGTATTCCCTGCAAAATGATGCAACCGATTATGGAGGAAATTGAAAACGAATATGGCGAGCAGGTAAAAGTAGTTTTCTATGATGTGTGGAAACCTGAACAAAAAAAATACGGACAGCAATATAAAGTCAGAGTTATTCCCACCCAGGTTTTTCTGGATGAAAACGGAGTAGAATATTTCAGACATGAAGGTTTCTTCCCCAAAGAAGAATTAGTGAAAATTCTTAAACAGAAAGGTGTCGAATAGTATGATGCAGATATTTGAGTTTCTCTCCCGTATTATCTATGGCGGCTTCTTCTGGGCTTCATTGGGAGCATTTTTGTGGGGAGTGGCAAGTATTGTGCTTAGTCCGTGTCATCTGGCTAGTATTCCATTATTGATTGGCTTCATCGATGGACAAAGAAACCTGTCAGTTAAGAAGGCGTTCTTAATTTCTCTATTCTTTACTTTGGGATTGTTGATTACAGTTGCTCTGGTTGGAGTATTTACCTCAATGGCAGGCAGAATGCTGGGTGATCTTGGCTATGTTGGCAAATATCTGTTATCCGGATTTTTCCTGCTGTTTGGACTAATTCTCTTAGATGTAATAAAAATGCCGGATTTTAAGGGGATCAATCAACCTAAAATAGTTAAAAGGGGATTTTTGTCAGCGTTTATCATCGGTCTGATTTTTGGCATCGGCTTGGGTCCATGTACTTTTGCCTTTATGGCGCCTATGCTGGGAGTTGTCTTTCAGGTGAGTACCACCAATGTTTTACTGGGAATTGTTCTGTTGACTTTCTTTGCTCTTGGACATGGAGGTGTGATAATTCTGGCAGGTACTTTTGCAGAAGTAGTTGAGAAATATCTGCATTGGAATGAAAACTCAAAGAAACTGTCGATAGTAAAGAAAATCTGTGGTTTTTTGGTTATTCTCGGAGCGATTTACAATTTTGTGAAATATTAGTTCAGCAAATAAAAAAGGCGGTTAACCGCCTTCTCTATTCAAAACTCAACAATTCAACTTCAAATATCAGAGTTTCGTTTGGTCCTATTACCTGACCGGCTCCTCTTTCTCCATAAGCAAGATCTGCAGGAATATAAAACTTATATTTACTACCTGGATTCATTAGCTGAAGTCCTTCCGTCCAACCTCTGATTACCTGATTCAAACCAAAAGAAATAGGTTCACCTCTTTCTACTGAGCTGTCAAATACTGTCCCATCAATCAAGCTCCCTGTGTAATGAACAGTAACTTTGCTGGTTGCTTGAGGATGTTCACCTGCCCCTTCTTTCAGTACTTCATACTGTAATCCGCTTTCAGTTACTTTAATACCTTTTTTCTTTGCATTATTCTCTAAGAATTCTTTTCCCTTTTTCATGTTCTCCGCCAATTTAATAGTTTGTAATCTAGTATAAAAATCTTGCAAGAAGCTTCTAATCTCTTCATTTGACATTTCAGAAGGCTGTTTGTTGTAAGTATTTTTCAACGACATAAAAAACACATCGAGGTCAACATCTACACCGGTTGAGAGTAATTCTTTTGCAGTCTCAGCTCCCATTGCATAGCTGAATTTATAGAGTTCAGCTTCTGTAAACTCTGCTTGCTCCTGAGCAAATAGAATAGTCGAAACTGATACAATTAACGTTAACAATAACAATAACTTCATGATAATCTCCTTTTTTTGTTCGATAAATTTTTGTTTGGAGTCATCTTGTCAACCGATAGTTGGTGAGTTAAACTTACAAATCATCAATAATCAAACTAATCTTTTTAACCATCTCCAGAGCTGAAGTCAGAGTAGATAAATCTTCATACAATCTCCCGTCAGAACCATCCGGTGAACCATGACCTATTAACTGGAATTCATAGTAATCGTCCGATGCGGAAGTATCAACTGTACATTTATAAATCAGTGAAGGTTGTCCACTTACCCCGGAAAAATTACCATCATTCTTCTCAGCTTTTTTGGGAAAATATTCGTTGTGGTCATAAGATAAATTAAGTTCTGCAAATATGTTGAAAACGTGTTGATCTCCTTTGAAATGACCCTCTAGTTCTACGCTTCCTTTTGGAGTTGCAGAGCTGATTAATGCAAAATTCTCCAGACTTTTCTGAGATGAATATGACCAATACGGCAATGCTTCCGGTCTGTCTAACTTGGTATTTTTTTGGGTGATATAGAGTGTTTCTAAATAATTACCTTCAGTATCAGTTACCCAGGCAGCTATCTGAGGTTTGGTGTTAATTGAAATAAAAGGCATAATTTTCAGTTTGTGCGTCCATATTTCACCCTTCTCAATTATTACTCTGAAGTTTTCTGATTTTATTACTTCTTCACATGCAACTGTTTCTGTGAGCAGAATTGAACCAATAACTGCCAAAAACAAGATTATTCCCAATACTTTCTTTTTCATAATTTTTTCTCCTCAGGTTTTATTAAAAAAGATATATTTAAACCAAAATGCAGATTTTTTGTAGTCTCTGCCATACTCTTATCTCTAAAGCTGATTTTCCTTTTAAAAAAAACTTCAAGTTCTGAAGATATCCACAATAATCCGGTTAAATGCGTAGCAGTTTTACCAAAAAATGAATAACTCTCTTCTAAGCAAACATCTTCATCTTGCATTCTGTATCGATGGTTAGTAATTCTTCCACCTACAGAAATATATTTTTTATCACTCAGTCGATAATTAAAACTCATTTCGGAGGGAAAACTGAATTCTGCAAAAAAACTCGGGGAACCGTAAACATAGCAAATCGAAGGAATAATAACAGGCTCTCCAAAATTAGAGATATAGATAACTCCAGTTTGAATTGATTGACTTTCTCGAAATTTGTAACCAATACCACTTAATTGGAAATAGATGAAAGAATCCGAAAAATCAGTTTTTTCCCCAGCTTTCCACACTCCAATCTCCTGATATGTAATCCAATACCAATTATCCGATAATCCTCCGGACCCAAAAATGTTACCGTAATAAGCTTCCCTCAATTGATTCAAACAATCATAGTAATAATTTTTTGCGAGATGAAAACCTCCCCCAGCAACTAAAAGACTTCTTCTCTTCGATATTAGTGGAATTGCAGAAATATCAAAAGTAATATTGTAATCTCTATTGTTTTCATTCAGATAAGACAGAGAATTATCTTGCTTGATAAAATACGGCATCGGTTGGGACTCAATCAGATGAATCGGTTTATAACTACTCAAAGCCGAAAGTGAAGAAATAAACAACAAATATAGAATCAGGGTTCTCATTTCAATTCCATTTGCTGAGTAAGCTGTTTTATCAGGTATTTTTTATCATCAGGCAGATATGATTCGAGCAACATCATTGTTAATTTGATATTACCGTTTATTTTCTGTTTGAACAGCCTTTGATTACTTACATTCTCATAGAGTAGCCAGAATTCATTAACAAACCAGATTGAGTGAGTGAAAAAGTCTAGTTCACTATCATCAATCTCTCTCAAAATATGCAAAGATACCGATGATAAAATAAGTTCCTTTAACTCAACAAACCTTTTTTCCCTATTTTGATTGTAAATGTTCTTCAGTTCAACATCTTTCTGTAAAATACTGAACAGATTCAGAAAGAAAAAAGAATAACGTTTTTGATGTTCAATGATTTTCAGCCAATAACCTGATAACACTTCTGCTAATTCTTCTGCATTATGAATCGGACTCCACGAGTCATCAAATTCATGAATCATCTTCAGATAGATATTTTTCACTATTTCCTGCTTGTTTTTAAAATGGTAATATAGATTACCGGGGCTTATCTTACACTCATTACAAATATGATTTGTCGTGACAGAATCGTAACCATCTCGGTTGAACATCATTATAGCAGTCTCAATTATTTTCTCTTTTGTTTCCATAAAATCTCCATTTAGAATATTTACTCTAATCTTTTTTACGCCTCATATCTGTCAATGCTTTTTTAGAGCAATTACTCTAACGAGGGAATGAATACCAAAATCTCACAAATTTTCAGATTCAGCGTTAGCTTTGAGTCCGTTCACTGATTCAGAAATTAATAACTTCACCGCTTTCCAGTAAGCAAAGAGATTAAAATCAACCTTTGATAAATAATTCTTTGACAGAAAATCATCTCTATAAATCCTTACGAAGTTAATAACTCATTGAGATATAAGGAGAACAGGAGTTGAGATGAAAGCTTTGATTTGTTTTCTGCTGATTGCAATTACTGCTAATGTATTTTGTTATAACGTTGCAAAAGTTGGCGACACCTACATCACATCTGAAGAATTGAATCATGAAATCGAACAAACTGATGAAGGAGTTTCTTATTCTGAGAAACGTCAAAAAGCTATGGAAAACCTTATAAAAAAAACATTGTTGCAAAAATATGCCAAAGAAAACCATATCTATGTTTCAGAAACTGAACTGGAAAATTATTTCATTTCACTTTATGGTGATCATCAGATAATGACTACCGATGGGAAATTCGACCATCAAAAATATCATCAATTAAAAAACACCCCAGTCGTACAACAAATTCTACAGGAAATGTACGAAATACTGTTGTTGGAAAAAGTTGAATCTATTATCAAGCAGGAATTCTCTTTATCGGATGACGAATTGCTAGAACTCTACATTCTCGAAAATGCACAAATCGATCTAGGATACGCTATAATAAACATGAAACAGGCAGATGTCCCTCCAACCTGTACTCCCGATAATGCCTTCAGCTATTACAACAGGAATCCGGGAAAATTTTTGACCGGTAAACAGATTAAACTTGAGATGTTTATTGTCAGCGACAAAGATGTCTGGGATAAAGTAAGTGTATCAATGAATGAGATAACGGATTTTTATCAACAACTAAACACATGGAAAGAATTTGATACAGTTCAGGATAGCATTAGAGAACAAATACACCTGAAAAAATCTCATTCAGAAAGTTACAGAGAAGCTGAGAGAATGAAAATTCTCTACAAAGAAAACATGGATATATACTATCCACTGATAGAAACTCCATATTTAAATAAAACCTCATCAATTAGCGATTTTATAGATCAATATAGATTGTTTGATTTAGCAGATAAAATGAATGAAGGTGAAATTTCTGCACCTGTCGATATTATATGGGGTCACCTGGTTTTCAATGTGAAAGAGATTATTGAACCTTCACCGGTTCTGATAGACAGCATTGCCGATGATATTTGGAAAGAATATGTCGAACAAGAGAAGCAGAATATTTATAGTTCTTTATACAAGGATTATTTTGAAACCAATATTGATTCATTTATTGTACCGGCAGCTTACATAACGCGAATAATTATTGATCCCGAACTGATTCAGGTATCTTCAAAGGTATCAAGAGCAGAGATCCAGCGTTTTTACAATAATAATCAGGATATGTTCCAAAGTAATACAGGTTTATTTAGTCGGGATGAAGTAGAAGAAGTAGTAATTAATAAAATAATTGCTTCACGCAGGATGTCGAAAATTGACAAAATCGTCGATGAAATCAGAGATAATCTTCTCAAACAAGACAGTCTTATCGAAATTGCTGAAGACAATTACCTTAATCTAACCTCTGAACAAATATATCTTGATAAAATCTTAAATACAGACGTTTATAATGAAATAATTGCTGAAGACATAAAATCAAAAACCTATTCATTCAGCAATAAACTTAATCACGAAGGTAAACTGATTATTTACAAAGTGTTAAGCTATTTCCCAGAATATCTGCCACGATTTAGTGAAGTAGAATCTCAACTACATGCTTTTGTTAGAGGATTAAAAGCTGAATCCACCGAAGAAGAACTCCTGACCTACTATAATGAAAATCAATCGAAGTTCTATTCTCCTGACAGCATAAGTATTGGTGGAGCTTTTGTTCCTGTAGATACCACAGGAATCATTATCGAAGATCATTCTGTTCAAGATTATTTCAACAATCACAAAGAAAAATATCTCAGACCTGAATCTATACTATTTGATTACATCTTTTTAAGAGATTACGAAGTAAAATACAGAGGATTTGCTGAACAAATCAGAAAATACGCACAAAGTGGTATAGACTTTCAACTTCTGAGACACACCTTTCACACTAGGAATAACAGATTTCAAACTAGCTTTCCGATGCCAGTTGAAGATTTTCCGAGAATATTTCTGAAACACATGGAATCAAGCTCAGAATATTTCCCGGAGCCAATATACGAAGACGATGGTTGGTACATAATTAACATCATAAAAAGACTTCCTTCCCAGTATCTGGAGTTTGAACAGGTAAAGGAAAATATCAGAAGAGAGTTGAAACAAAACAGCGCAATTGAACTTGCCCAGACCAGAGCAAAAACAGTGTTTGATTCCACTTCATATTTTTCACATTGTCAGAATTTCACTGACATTGCAATCCCTTTTGAACTTCCACTTCAAAGCATACATGAACCTTTTCAATATATTGGAGATATTTTGCCATATCTCAGAGAATTCAGACGACTCTACAAACGAGAAAAATATCATTCGGTAGTAAGTTTAATGGACGGATATGCTACAATTTTTCTATTAGACTATGTAAAGGGTGAAAAAATGCCTTTTGAAAAAGCTTACAATTCAGTTAAAATGGCTTATGAGGAAGATAAGCTTTATGAAAATGCCCGCCAATTTATCGGCAATTTAATTCAAGAGATAAAAAATGGAGAAAATCCCGATTCGGTTATGTTTTTTTTCGGTGGTTGGAAGAAAGCTGAGAATCTCTCTTTGGACAGGCAAATACCGGGAATTGAACTCAGCTACATCATCATGCAAGACATCGCCAGAAAAAAACAAGGTGAATTCAGTCATGTCATTAGACTAAATAATGAAGAATTTTTAGTCTTCAAAGTTGAACGTAAAAATCGAGTCAGTAACAGGGATTTTAAACGTAATAAAGAATCTTTTTACAAGACAGTAATTGACAAAGGATTTAAACGCTGGTTTGAAAATTATCGAGCTCAGTCAGAAGTAGAAATCATAATTCAATAAATAAGAGGGACATTATGGAAACTTACAAATCATTAGTGGATGTACATCCAATTATCATGGCAATTATTCAGTTTGCAATTCTGGGTACTTTGGGTGAGATAATTTCAAAATGGATCATCAATAAAAAGCTTACAATGCCTTTTTCAATTGGTCTGACTCTGTGGAAAATGGTAGTCTGGTCAATTCTTGCAGTGTGTATAAAATATGCCTTTGTAGGCTATCAGG
>JAQVBK010000152.1 GCA_028690365.1 Candidatus Cloacimonadota bacterium | reverse complement strand
GTCATCATCGAGATCCACATCATTGGGGATAAATTCCTCGTTCTCCAGAAGTCTTTCAATAACCGGATGCCTGCTGTTTTGCAAAAACAATCTTCCGTCAGAGTTAAACTTTGGTTTTGTATAATTTCTGTGATAAGCGATGAAAGCAAAATTAGAATATACATCAATCAACGCTATCTCCTGAACATACTGTTGTAGTAACTCTACTTTCTCATACAGCATTTCTCTGAGTTGAATAAATAGTTCATATTCCAGGCTTTTAATCCTGTCTTCAGCTCCCAGAACTTTTGCTTCAAATTCTTTCAGTTCCTGTGAAATATAACGTTCACAGTTAACCAAAGTCTGTTTTCTTATGTATTCTTCCGGTACTTTGTCCTGATGAGTTTTGGTGACTTCTATGTAGTACCCGAAAACCTTGTTGAAACTAACTTTTAAGGAGGGGATACCTGTTTTTTCTCTCTCTTTTGATTCTAATCTGGCAATCCAGGATTTTCCCTGTCGGCTGATTTGCCTTAGCTCATCTAATTCTGCATTGTACCCATCATTGATTATGTTACCTTCTGTAATGGTTAGTGGCGGATTTTCGGCAACCGTTCTGTCGATGAGGTCAATAACATCATCATAGTTCATAATATTATCGGCAATTGCCAAAATTCTCTGTTCCGTAAAGTTAAGCAGCAGATTTTTTATCTCAGGAGCTGTAGAAAGATAATTACTCAGCGTGATCAGATCCCGGGCATTAACCCGCATAGCTCCGACCTTACTGATAATCCTGCTCAGATCCCCAATTTTATCCAGAATAATTCTGATTTCATCTGTATAGGGCATCTGATTTCTGAAAGCCTCCACAATCTTCAAGCGATTTTGAATTTTATCTTCTTCCATCAGAGGGTGAATTAACCAATTCTTCAGAAGTCTGGCACCCATAGGCGTTTTTGTCTCATCCAATACCGAAATCAAGCTTCCGAAACGACTTCCGTATCGCATAGAACGAAAAAGCTCAAGATTTCTGATTGATACTTCATCAATCTGCATAAAATCATCTACTGAATATCTTCTTAATGAACTGATATGTTTAAGGTTATCATTCTTCAAAAACTTCAGATAAGCAAGTGCCAGACCGGCGGCTGCCAAACCCAAAGGCTGAGATTTACTGCCAAACCCTTCCAGTGTTGTTAAATTGAAATGCTGCTTTAAAATTTGTTCAGCTTCCCTGAAGTCAAAGAAAGATTCCGTAAATAAGGTAACTGCAGGATTGTTCTCCAGTCTAAAATCCTCCACTTCCTTCTTCAGTTCTTCTTCGATAACTACGATTTCTGAAGGAGTTGTTCTTGATAACTCTCCCATCAACAGCTCTTTGTTTATCTCTGTGTGGATAAAATCTCCGGTTGAAACATCAAGGAAAGCCAGACCATATTTTTTGAATTTTGAATGGTGATATATTGAAGCAAGAAAATTATTTTCTTTTCCGGAAATCAGCTTTTCATCAAGGATTGAGCCAGGTGTGATAATCTGAACTATTTCACGTTTAACCAGACCTTTTGCCAGTTTGGGATCTTCCACCTGCTCACAGATTGCAACCTTTACCCCATTCTTAATCAGTTTGTCCAGATATGTATCCAATGCATGGTAAGGGAATCCAGCCAGAGGAACACTTTCATCGTCATTTTTGTTGCGGGAAGTCAGGGTAATTCCCAGAATTTTGGAAGCCTGAACAGCATCCTCAAAAAAAGTCTCATAAAAATCACCCATTCTGAAGAGTATTAATTTATCCCGATGTTTATTTTTTACATCCAGGAATTGTCTCAGCATAGGAGTCAGTTTCTTTTCTTTTTCCATATTTGATTAATTCCTCTGCTGAACAAAGCTATCGAAGCCGTCTTTCTTTAAAATTTCTGCAGCTTTACACGCTTCATCTTTGGATGAATATGATCCAACAGCTACTGCATACATCGACTTTCCATTTACCTCTTTGGTAAATACTTCACCATCGTAGCTCTTTTTCTTCAGATTATTTACCTGTTTTAAGGCATTTTTATAAGTACTGAAAACTCCTGCCTGCAGAAAATACTTATCTGTAGCAGTTGCATTTTTTACAGATTCAGTGTTTGTAACACTCTGTGCAGAAACTTTGTTCGATTCTATATATCCAATATCCGAGATACTTATTAACTCTTTATTTGAACTTCTGATTCTATAAAGTCTGTTCTCAGCCATGTTACCGTATTTAGTATATGGAAAATCCATTATTACTTTTCTATAAAAAAGGATGGCAGATTCAAAATTGTCAATCATCTCGCTACAATAACCCATTTTGTAATGTAAGAGAGCAAAATTATTCTCCACCAAAGCTGATTGCTGTAGATATCTCAAAGTATTAAGTGCTTTGTTGTATTTATTTTGTAGGATATATGCTTCAGCTATTGTAAAATGAGCCAATTCCTGATAAGCTTTTATAGAAGTCTTCTTTGCAAAATCCTGTGAAAATTTTATGGCTTTGTCAAACTCACTTATTTTTAAATAGATTTGCGATATCCAAAAATAATGTTCACTGATTCCCAGATAATTAATCTTGTTCAAAGAACTCAGTGCATTTGGATAATCTCTAACTAAAAAACAAATCTTTCCTGCTTCCAAAAACGAAAGTTGTCCCCAATACTCATCTTCATATTTCTGCCCAATCAATCTAAAACTCTCAGCATCTGCCTTATCGAGTTTAATTTTGTTTTTATGATAAGCCAAACAGGCTGCAGTAGATTTATCGATAGTTCCTTCTGTTTTAATCCCTTCTAATTCAGAATATTTGTTTGAATTGAACAAATTTATGATTTCTTTTGTGTTGATTGCTGATATGCCGCCAAAATAGATGAATAAAATAATTACCGAAATAAAATTACTCTTTTTCATAATCACTGCAAATTTTCGTTTTAATTCTTACTAATCCGTTGTCAGGAATAATTTTACCTAATTGAATTTTTACTGTAGTATTTGGTTTAGTGAATTCTATCTTTTCATTTTCTTCATTCAGAATTTCTTTCACCAATAGAGAAAAATCTTCATTTGGATTTGGGAAGATAAATTCGATTGTATCGTTGAGCGAAAATTTTGCCAGAATATTTATATATATCCAACCATCAATTTGGTTAATGATTTCACCAACAAACTGATAATCTCTATTATATGCAGATGAATGATGATACTGTGTTTCATTAGAATCAAATCCGTCAAAAAATGCTTCAGAATAAATTCTGTGGCTTACTTTATCAAGTTCTTCTCTCAAATAATTGTTTAATTGTAAATCTATATCATTTATTCTGTCAATTGCTGTTCGATAGACTCTGGTCACATTTGCAGTGTAATAGATGCTTTTCATTCTGCCTTCTATTTTTATACTATCTACTCCGGCATCATGGATTTCTTTCAACCTTTGAAAAAGACACAGATCTTTTGAATTGAAAATAAAAGTACCTGTTTCATCTTCATATATTTGGAAATATTGACCGGGACGGGTTTCTTCAATAACAGAATACTGCCACCGGCAAGGTTGAGTACACAGTCCCATATTAGCACTTCGCTTATTCAGATATGCACTTAGCATACACCTTCCAGAATAAGCCATACACATAGCACCATGTACAAACATTTCCAATTCAATGTTTGGCACTCTTCTTTTGATTTCTTTTATTTCTTCAATGCCAAGTTCGCGTGCCATAATAATGCGTTTTGCCCCTTGTTTTGACCAGAATTCGACTGCTTTCCAGTTCGTTACACTTGCCTGTGTACTGATATGTATTGGTATTTCAGGCACATACTCTTTAGCCAGAGAAAAAACTCCGGGTTCAGAAACAATCAGTGCATCAACTTTTATTTCTCGTAGAAACATCAAGTAATCCGGCATTTCATTGAGATGTTGATTATGTGCATAAATATTCAGTGTTATATATACTTTTTTCCCGAGATTATGAGCAAATTCTACTGCTTTTTTTAGTTCTTGTTCGCTGAAATTACCTGCCTGAGCCCTAAGACCAAATTGTTTGCCAGCAGAATAAACCGCATCTGCTCCATACATCAAAGCATATTTGAGTTTCTGAAAGTTTCCAGCTGGAGATAGTAGTTCCATCTTTAAGTTCTCAGATTTAATTACTCATCGATTTGAGGAATAACTTGTTATTTTTTGTAATTTTCATCTTTGATATGAGAGTTTCTATACCTTGAATCGGACTCATAGTTTTGAGGAATTTTCTCATGACATACATTCTATTTAATTCCTCTTCAGTTAACAGCAGTTCTTCTCTTCTTGTACCGGATTTAACCAAATCTATGGCTGGGAAAAGTCTCATGTCACTTATCTGTCTGTCTAAAACTAACTCCATATTACCTGTTCCCTTAAATTCTTCGAAAATAACCTGATCCATTCTACTACCAGTATCAACCAGAGCTGTAGCAATAATTGTCAGACTGCCACCTTCCAGTGTATTTCTAGCAGAACCAAAGAACTTTTTGGGTTTATGCAGAGCGCTTGAATCTATACCACCCGACAAAACCTTTCCGCTAGAAGGAGCAACATTGTTGTAAGCTCTAGCCAGACGGGTAATACTATCCAGCATAATGACCACATTTTTACCCATTTCAACCATTCTTTTAGCTTTTTCCAAACCCATTTCAGCTACGACAATATGATTCTTGGAAGTTTCATCAAAAGTAGAGCTGATAACTTCAGAGTTTTTGGGAATCAGGATCTTTTTCATCTCCGTTACTTCTTCAGGTCTTTCATCCACAAGAAGCACAATTACATAAACATCAGGGTGATTTGTCAAAATAGCATTCGCAACATCCTGCATCAATACAGTCTTACCTGTTCTGGGAGCAGCCACAATCAAACCTCTTTGCCCCTTTCCAATAGGCGTAAAGAGATTAATTATACGAGTTGATATCTTATTCTGCCCCACTTCCAGATCAAATTTTTCTTCAGGATAATAAGGAGTATATGTATCAAATTTTCTCGTTCTAAGATTATTTGCCGGATCCTCATAATTTATGGCATCAACCCTTAAAAGTGCAAAATACTTTTCGCCCTCTTTGGGAGATCTTACTGGTCCGGAAACCATGTGTCCTTTTTTCAAAGCAAATTTCCCTATCTGAGATGAAGAAACATAAACATCATCCCTTCCGGGAGTATAATTGTTTTCTGCAAAACGAAGGAATCCATATCCGTCATCCATTATTTCTATACATCCGGTCACAAAAGCAAGACCTTCCTGAATTGCCTGTTGTTCAAGTATTTTGTAGATGAGTTCATTATGGGTAAGCTGTTTGTAGTCTTCGATTTCTAGCTGTTTAGCTACTGTAAGTAATTCGCTGATCTCAGCAGAGAATATTTGTTCGCTGATCATTTAATTCTCCTAAATTGTATTATTTGTTTGACTTATTTAAATGACTTTAATTAATTGACTCAAAATTAATAGCGTGTGTCCATGTCAAGAAAAATGAATTATTTAGGCTTATAAAATCTTTAAAAAATAAAATTAAAACGATGGAGGAAAAATGAAAAGAGTTTTATTCATTTCCTGTATGGCAATATTTGCCGCAATTATGTTCGCACAAACTAATGTGTCAATCTACGAAATTCAGTACACTACAGATCCGGGAGAAGACAACACTTATCCTTCGCCTTACCTTGGACAAATAGTTACAACAACCGGTGTTATTACCGCTACTGGCTTCGATGGAGACAAATTCTTTATCTCAATGCCTGAAGGTGGTGCGTGGAAAGGTATATATATTTACCATTTCACTGATGAAGTCAGTGTTGGAGATATTGTTCAGGTTACCGGCACAGTGGACGAATATTATGGTTTTACTGAAATTAAATTTGTTACAGAACTCAACATTACAGGACAGGGTACAGTACCTGCTCCGATATCAGTTTCCACATCTGATGTTGCTTCAAACGAAGCTTATGAAAGCATTCTGGTAAAAATTTCTAATGTAACAGTAACACAAGAAGAAAGTAATTACGGTGAATGGTTTGTTACTGATGGTTCAGGACCCTGCCAGATTGATAATGGTTTCTTTTATCTTGATGATGAAGGCATAACAGTAACAGTTGGTCAAACATGGGCTTCTATTACTGGAGTTGTAGACTATTCATATAACGAATTTGGAATCAATCCAAGAACTCCTTCAGACTTGAATCAGGACACTCACACTTCAGATAGTAAATCATGGGCAAAGATTAAATCTCTCTATAAATAAAAGAGGTTATTATGGCAAAATTTTTAAAAAAAGTATTCTGGTTCGCAGTAATCTCAACGGCAGGTTACTTTGCAGTTAAATTTTACCAGAGAATTAAAGAAGTTCTCAAACTGAGCGAAACCTTACCGGAATACATTAACAATATATATCAGGAAAAACCAAAACTCAGTATCAATCTTGCCTTCAAGAAATTGATAATTAAGCTCACTTTGAAGAAATCTACTATAGATGAACATACTGATTTGGAAGAAACAATCCTGGAGTATATTAATGACTACTACCCTGCTCTTTCATCTTGTAGAGTAGAAATTAAGCTTATCTCCAAAGAAGAACCCTTAGAAGAAAAAGCAACTGAGGATACTCCTCCTACTGAACAAACAGAATTTCCTGAAGATACAGAGAACGAAAAATAATACTCAACCCCGCTTTAGCGGGGTTTTTTTGTACTATGAACAACCTCTTTTCTACAGCTAATCTAAACCCTGCTAATGAAATTGTCGATATTTTGTTGGAGAGCACAAACATCAGAATTGAGAAAATTGTTTCCTGTGGACAAGCTTCACCACCAGGATTCATGTATGATCAAGATGAAAATGAGTGGGTAATCGTAATCAAAGGTTCCGCTATTGTCAGTTTTGAAGATGGCAAAAAACATAAACTCAACCCCGGCAATTATTTGAACATAACGGCACATCAAAAGCATCGGGTTGATTGGACTTTACCAGATCAAGAAACACTATGGCTGGCTGTTTTTTATAAATAGTTTAGTTATCACTTACCACTTTGTGAAGGTATAACTCGATTGCAAAATCTTCAGAATCATCTTTTTGCCATTTTGAGTATAAGACTTTGTTCTCACCTGATTTGCAGCTAAATTCTGCTTTTTCTCTAAAAATTTTTACAGGCTTATTGCCAATATTTTCTATTTCAATTCCGAATTTTTCAGGCATAATAATCTCTTCCATGAAAGTAACACCATTTTCAATCCGCGATGACTCTAAGAGATAACTACCTTCATTAACCACAAGAAAAGTCAGATTCTCATTGCTATCTGAATGAACGTTAAAACCATACAATGCATGTTTATCTTTTATTTTACTAATATCAAAATGTGTGGAGATTTTACAACCAGGAAACAACATAAAATGATTTATTTCTGAAATATTTGAAGCATAACTCAACAGATTCGAGTCTTCTCTGAGACTAACTATTTCCTTAGTAAAGCCATCAAAAAGAAAATGTGTCTTCTTATCAATTAACTCAACTTTGATATAGCCGTTCAAACAAGGAAGTTTTTTTATAGAGTTATTTTTTTTTGCTACGATTTCTGAGTACAATACAATCCTTTCATTTTCATAAAGAATATACCGAACAAAGCAGTTCTTATAATTTTTTATTGAAAAGTCCAGATCAAATGATTCAGTATCATTAATTAAAGAACCTGTTGCAAAATGAAATAAATCAGTAATATTTTACATATAATTCATTTTTCTGATTTGTTAAAGAATATCTTTTGATTTTTTCAAGAAACTCAGGACTTTGGGAAGATGTTTTTCTATCAAATTTCCTTGTTTTATTTGAAGGTTTTTCCTCATTTTTCCTTCATTCTTTGTTTTGTTGTCTTATACGTGATATT
>JAQVBK010000151.1 GCA_028690365.1 Candidatus Cloacimonadota bacterium | reverse complement strand
CCACCATTCGCAGCTCTGGTCCAGGATTCTCCGAAACATTCCCCCACGTTGAATTGTCCTGTTATACAGCAGTTTCCAATGGCAAAAGTAGGTTTATTGACATTAGTCAGAGAATTTACGTTCGATACACTCAGATATGGTTCATGCCAGGAAGTTGTACTGCCATGCGCCGTGTAATTTATAAATCCAATTCCAGAATTAATTGTGTCGTAGCATCCGGTATAAGAAGTAAGATATGTATTCACATCGTTAAAACCGTGAGCAGTATTAAAGTAGTTCTGAGTTCCGTAGTGAATAGTCGGTTGTCCTACATTTGGATTCCAGTCTTCATCAGCTCCGGCAATCAGAGTGACGTTATCAAGATACGTCGGGTCAGCAAATTGGTATTGTTCGTAATAGAGTGTTTTGGTGATAATCGGTTGAAGCTGGGCTGTAGTCGTAGCGGAGAATCTTCCCCAATACATTTCGGGAAACATATCACCGTCAACGCTGCAGTAATAAAGGTCCGTGACTTCTTGAGTAGATGAACCGGTTTCGGAAGCCGGAATCTGAGCCACATCTCCGACAAAAAGAACGAATGACGGCGCAGGATTTTGCGGAGTCCCGGCATTGTACTGGTTGTGTATCCAGGTTCTTATACTGCTAACTGTGGTACCAATTGTATCTGTATAACCCACGGTAACCTGAAAACCTTTTTTTGTTTTCCACTCAATAAACGGCTCCAACGTTTCTTCAAACATCCTGGGGGAAACTATCAGATATTTTACCGGATATGTTATTAGGTCGGGATGAGCTGGATAATCATGTCGGTCATTCAGACGGTTGAGGAGTCTGTCATAGACATCTTCAAAATAGGGGGACCAGGTTGACTGTTTTATCCTCTGCTGTTCGGCTAAATTAACATTGCGGAATGCTACTTCCACTTCAATATCATTAAGTACTTTTAGTTCTCCCGCTGAGGGATTATAAGAAACCGGAGCTACAGTAAGCCTTGCTATTCGCACACCTCTCATTACTCCCAATATCTCTATCGATACAGGATTTTGCTCAGGAAATCTAATCTGAGAATAGGCTTTTTCTGAAAATTCAAATTTTACATTTTTAGAATCAATATTTTTCGCCAGAGATGGTTGTACCGGAAAAATTCGGTTCACAATTCCAATTTCTGCAAGTTTTATATCTTTTTCTTTAGCAGAAATCAGATTAACATCAACCTCTGCTCCAAATGGTATTTCAATCAACTTATTGAAAGCAGGCAACTTCGGATAACCTAATTCACCAACTGAAAAAGCTCCAGGGATAATAAGCTCGTTAAACACACCCAAATCTGTTTCGACTTCCATCGTCTGAAATCTGTCATAGGAAAATTTAACTTGTAGTCTATCAGAATTGTTCTCCAAAATTTCTATTTCTGCGTAAAATTCTGATAATTCAATTTCTCTCAACTCTGCATACATAGCAGAAAAAAGAAAAAAACACACTAGTACGTAGACTATTTTGTCTCCCATAATATCTCCTTTTTTTAGTAAAACCTGTTTTTTTCTATCCATAAATTTGTCAAAATATTATGTGTAAAAATCTTTAAGTTCTTTCATTCTAAAGAAGTGCTAAAAGAACTATGAGAATTGGAGTTAGAATCATTCCAAACAATATTGACACTGAAATTAGTGCTGAGGCAAATCTTCTATCAAGTCGCTCCATTGCAGAAAAAAGAAGGGTACTGTAACCAATCGGAGCAGCGCTGCTGATCAAAACCGCTATCCTGGCATCTGCGGTTATTCCCATATACCTACAAAAGAAAATACCTACTACAAGCCCGATCCCCATACGAATTAAAACAGTAAATAAGACTAATCTCAACTTTTCAACTTTCAATTTAAAATATATCCCAAGAGAAAATATTATCAGAGGAATTGTTGTAACTGCGATTTGATCTAATGAATTTACAATGAATTCTGGAAGCTTGATATTTATTATGTTCAGAAACAATGCCAAAATAAATGCCCACAATGGAGGGTTTTGAAGAAGTTTCAAACCGGGAAAAGAAGATTCTGGATTGTCTGCTGACATTTTAACTGAAATAGAATAGCCAAGGGAGTAAATTAAAAAAGTGTTGGTTAAATCAAAAATTACTGCTGCTGTAATTCCGCTCGCATCCAGAGTAGCAATTAAAAATGGAAGAACAAAACCGGTATTCATAAAAGTCATACCCATAATTAATGTCGCTTTCGTCTTCTTTTCAATTTTCAATATTCCTGCGACCAGAAATCCAAGCATCATCAGGATTAAAAAAACGGCAATTGCTATCAACGGAATCAAGAGAAAACTTTCTGACAAATCCGATTCTGATATGCTTTTGAGAATCAATGCCGGTAATGAAACAAACATCACAAACCTCAGAAAAATATCTGCAGATTTGTCTCCAAAGAGGCGTAATCTTTTTGAGAAAAAACCCAGTATAAACATAAGGAATATTGGAAACAATTTCAAATATATGGACATAAATCACCTTTTTCAATAAAAAATATAATAATCGCAAATTGTCCGGCGGCTATAAAGTCAAGCAAATACTCGCAAAGGATTATTTTTCATACAAAAATTGTTTAATGACAAACTTTTTAAATTAATATTGACAGATTTCAGCCTGAAAAAGCTGTGAAGTATATTAAATTTAGCATTATGTAATCATCTATATAATTATTTGTGAATTTCTGAAAAATTTCAGGAGAATTATGAAAAAAATAATACTTATCTTAATAGCAGTTTCAGTTGCACTGATTTCACTAATTATTTATCAGAAAAGTGTTTACAAAGCTCCTTTGGTTGCCTTGGAAATAATTTTCAATGAACGAGTTTATCAGTTAACCGATCTGGAAAAGTTTACTGAGAATGAAGTAAATGTTGCCCACATCAAGAGAACAAACGATTCAAGCTCTACCATCTCCGCTTATAGAGTTGAAAGCATTCTGTCGCACTATCAGATTGATACTCAAAATATTAACTCAGTTTCTTTCTTATCGCGCGATGGTGGCAAAATATTGATAAAATCAGATGAACTAAGTAACATGTATTTAACTGAATCTGACAATGAAACTGAATCTTATATTCGTTTAATAATACCAACTGACCCCTTTGCCAATCGCTGGCTAAAGTATGTTGAGAAAATTGTAATTGAGTAATCACTCTCTGCAGCTTGACATCAAATCATTTTCATTTGAAGAAAACAGTAAAAGTTTACTGCACAATATCAAATTTTCCCTACATTCTGGAAAGATTCTGCTGATAAAAGGCAAAAGTGGTTGTGGTAAAACTACACTGCTCAACGTTATTTGCACAATTATTCCAAAAGTCATTGAAGGAATACTGAATGCATCAGTAAAAATTGACAATGAAGAAATAGCAGATCTTCCCCTTAACCGAATTGCTCAAAAAATCAGTTTGATGATGCAGGAACCGGATCGTCAGCTTTTGCTGCCCAACGTAGAAATGGAGCTTGCTTTTGCACCAGAAAATCTCTGTTTAACTCAATCCGAAATTAGCAGCAGAATCTCCGAAGTTGTTGAATTGCTGAACCTACAAAATATACTCAAGTTGGAAACGCACAAATTATCTTACGGACAAAAAAAGCTCACTACATTTGCTTCACTTATAACGCTTTCTCCTATTTTTTTTCTGCTAGACGAGCCTGCTGCCGGACTTGCCAGTCAATCAATAGATCTGCTCAGATCAGCGATAAAACATCTTAAAACACAGGCAAAAGGTCTTATAATTACAGATCACACAGATACACTTTTTGATCTGGCTGATTCGACTATAGATTTGGATAATTTATGATAAGAATGAGAAATTTTGGCTTTGGCTATGCTGATAAAATTTTATTCGAAGCTGTAAATCTTGAGTTAAACCCCAGTGGCATCACATTACTGACAGGTTCAAACGGATGTGGTAAAACTACTTTGTGCCGGATAATCACTAGTCTACAATCAGGTTATTCAGGGCAAATTCTTATCGACCAGAAAGACAGGAAAAATTTGACTACCCCAGTAATTGCTGAAAAAATCTTGTATCTAAAACAAGAACCATCCTACAATTTTGTCGGACTAACAGCAATAGACAATCTTTTATGTTGGGAGAAAAAATTTACTAGTTCAGATAACGAGAAAACGAAAATTCTCTCCTTGCTTGAAAATATGGATTTGAGAGAATTGAGTGAAAATCCGGTTTGGGAATTGAGCAGTGGACAGATTAAAAGAATTAATCTCATCGCGCTTCTGTTAAATCAGGAGAAATACTGGATTCTGGATGAACCATTCGCCGGTCTTGATCATAAATCCGCTCAGACCGCCATAGAGATAATTTCTCAGAAAAAATCTAAATATGGATCATTGATAATCTCTCATCAGAATAATGGATTGCTGGATATTATAGATCAAAAGCTTGAGATTTCAGATAAAAAAATTATTGAGAATCTTCTTTGAAATCTTTTTTTTATCTCAATAGAAATTATCATTCTTTGTGTGAAAAAAATTATTTCTCATCTAAAGTTCTTTATTATTGCTATTCTGAAATATACTTATAAAAATAATTGACAAAATTTCCTTGAAAGAAATCTTAAATTGTAAGATTTTATTTGAAACTTAAATAGTTTCCAAAACAAAGGAGCCAAAATGAAAACAATGCTCTTTTTAACTTTGACGATATTGTTGTTTATTAACGTTCAGCTTTTAATATCGAGAACATATCTCTCTGATTCGAAAATATTCTTTGATACTGTTCAACAGGGTAACGCAATTTCACTTAAAGACTTTTTTGTTGATAGAGCAATATTGATAGGTTTTAATCATGTTGATAATTTTGTAAGCAGTCTCAATAATACTGAAACGGTGTTCGCTGGAGATACCTATGTAGTAGAAACGAGCTTATCATTTTGTAATGATGTTGGTAACAAATCAGCCAGTGCAACCAAATACAAGTTGATTGAGATAAAAGTTTATCCTAAGAATGATCCAAAAGTATTCGTTCTAGGTTCTCACATTTTATCTGATTACAAAGGAAATTAATAATGAGCAGTTTAGATCTTGCAGGAATAATAATCACCCTAGTTGTAATTGTAAGCCTTTTGCTTTCTATTCAAACATTTATGCAAAAGGGAAATATTCGCAGTTTTGAAGAAAACGCTGCTTTTCGAGAGATTAACGCTTGTCGTGAAATTTTCAAAAATGAACTTCGACTTATAGGACTAAAATCGCAGGGAATTGAATCAATAAATGACTCTATGATTGTCTACTACACTAAAAAAACTTTTGATTCTGATGCCAGCTCAATTGATCTGACTAATGATCCAGAAAAAAAAGTAACTATAAAATATGATAAGAATGCAAAAGGATTAAAAAGAAAAATTGACAGCGGAAATTTTGAAAACCCTTATTTTTTCAAAGATGTAGAATCGTTTAAGTTTTCTTATTACTCAAAAAGCGGAAACATCACAGCAATTCCCGATTCAGTCAGATTCATAGATTTTCAGATAGTAGTATCCTATGAAGATCCTTCACTTGAAGAATCTAACTTTAGAGGTTTTTTAACAATACAGGAAAGATTTTTATTAAAAAATTTGGTACAATGGTAGGAGGATGTTATGGGAAAGTTTCCATTAATAATGATCGCTACACTGCTTTTAGTATTCAGTGCATATTCTGCACAATTACGTTCCAATAAAACTTTATCAACTGAAAGTCTTATTGAAACACACACCTTAAGTGAAGTTCGTAATATGGCTAACAGTTTTTTGACAATCGCTGTAAATAAATTGGCAGAAAATAGCAACACTCAACCTTTTAACGTAAACAATGCCTTAAACACTGATTTTGACGTAAGCGTAGATTTTGAAAAATGGACTGATAGTGGTTCTGATCTGGCCTTTGGAGAAATTAAAATATTCTCTTCTGTAGACTATGTACATAGAGGGAAAACTCAGACATTTACTGTAACTGCTATCAATGCATTGGAATACTTTACAGACTTCCTGATTTTTACTGATCGAATGGGTGGTTCCCTCCCAAATGGAGTTAATTACACTACAAACTTCATGGGAGATCAGGTAGTTAACGGAAAATTGCATACTAATAGCGATATATATATAGGAAGAAATAATTCTGCTTGGCCAAATTTTTACGGCGACGTCTCTTGTGGTGGACAAGCTAATTTCTGGCATTATTACAATGGCAACCAATATAATTATGCTCCTTATACAAACGATCCCAACAGTTATCAGGGATTTCATGGAAGCTTCACTGACGGAATGAGCCTAATAAGTCCAACTAACACTTTCTTTGATCCGACTACCGCAATATTTCCACCTTATGATTTCACTGGCAATAATCAATCCCTTTTCGGTGGTTTCGACCCAAATAACAATAAAATTATTGCTTACGACAATATTTCTAACTCAGTTTACGGCTCTGATTATGCCAAAAATAGTTTCTATGACAGAAACTCAACCCGTTACATAAGCTTTAGTGGAGACAAAATGTACGTATCTCCAGTTCCGCAGAACTGTACTCCTGAGTATGACAATTTAAAAATCGAGATATCTTTGGATGATTTGACAGAGAACTACGGTGGAGTTTTTTATACAGATGGCGATGTACACATAGAGGGAACAGTAAATGGTGACGTGTCTATTGCAACAGATGGCGACATTTATATTGACGATGACATCACTTATGCCGGATTCGACCCTGATGCTGAGGACCCATTAGAGAATTGCGATTCTTACCTTGGTCTTATGGCTAAAGGAAATATTAATATCAACAGCAGTGCTAAATACGAATGGAAAAAAAGTTCAAAATGGGTGTATGAATACGGAAATTGGGTTCAAAAATATGTTTGGGATTGGTTCCCAATTAGCAATCAATTCCACAACAATGACGGAGAACTCAGTATTACAGCCGGTATTTTTTCTCAGCACGGTATTGTAGCTCCGGGAATGTTTGGAAGCACAGGTGGTCAAGGTTCACTAAATAACCGAGGGGCATTGAATCTTTATGGCAGTTATGCCGCAAAGGATTATGGTGCAACCGGCTGGAATACAGGAAACGGCTATCATAAAAATTTCTATTATGATCAAAGATTTCTAAATCACCCTGTGGCTGGGATTCCTTACGTGGAAACAGCTGCTGGTGAAATGAAACGAAAACTCACTATGTGGGATGAAAGTAATAATTTTTAAACTCAAATAAATTAAGAAAAGCCGGATGAATTCGTCCGGCTTTTTTTTTATACTCATTAATAAACTGAAAATAATCATACAAATCTAATCCTGTAATCATAATACTCTCTTAATGCAAAATAACGAATTTTATTAAGAACCTAAGTTGTCTGGAATTCATTTTACTGCTTCACTCTCCGGTATGGCAACCTTCCAAGTTGCCAAACTTTTTTATATCCAAGTTACCTTTTCTTTTCTGTTATTCTCTTCTCTTTCTACCCGATATTTTTTATCAATATAAAAATATTACTTTTCAGAAAAATATTTTGACATTATTCTACAAATAATATTTTTCTGCTTTCAAATGTTTAGGAGTTGCTAATGCCTTATTTATTAGATTGTTATATAGATATTTACAGCCAGCATAAAAGCTGCTGCCAGAACCAATTTGCTCTCCCCTCTGCAACTCAAACCAATAGAAATTACTCTTTTAAAAAAATCTCACATAAACTAGTAAATACTGTTATGATAAACATTACCCTCCCCCGTATATTACTGTATCTCATAGAGTTACAAGTATGTAGGTTTTATGGTGGTTCTCATTTCACCTGACCGGAGCAGCAGAAGCGAGGATTTCTGCATGGGGAAAAATGTTTTTGTTTGTATTTCTACAGAAGTACAGCCAAAAAG
>JAQVBK010000005.1 GCA_028690365.1 Candidatus Cloacimonadota bacterium | reverse complement strand
TCCCTGCCATCATCGCTTCAACGTCAGCTTTAACTTCGCCGGTTGGTTTAATATCGAAATTTTCCACCAGAACTTTTGCCACATTTGGTGACAAGAATGCCGGCAATGTTGGTCCCAGACGGATTCCTTTGACTCCGAGGAACAGCAGCGCCAGCAGAACTGCAACTGCCTTCTGTTCGTACCAGGCAAGGTCAAAAGACAACGGCAATTGATTGATATCTTCCAGACCGAAAACTTCTTTCAGCTTAAGGGCAATAACTGCCAGTGAATAGGAATCGTTGCACTGACCGGCATCCAGAACCCGCGGGATACCGCCGATATCGCCGAGATTGAGTTTGTTGTAACGGTATTTGGCACAACCGGCAGTCAGAATAACAGTATCTTTGGGTAATTCCTCTGCCACTTCTGTAAAATAACTTCTTTCTTTGTGTCTGCCGTCACAACCTGCCATAACGACAAATCTCTTTATAGCTCCGCTTTTTACTGCTTCAACCACTTTATCTGCCAGAGCCATCACCTGATTATGAGCGAATCCGCCGACAATTTTACCGGTTTCAATTTCGACAGGTGGTTGACATTTTTTTGCCAGCTCAATTATCTCTGAGAAATCTTTTTTACCGTTTACTTCTTTGATATGTTTGACTTCGGGATATCCTGCCATTCCTGTAGTGAATATTCTGTCTTTATAAGCCGGTTTTACGGGAGTTATACAGTTGGTAGTCATCAGGATTGGTCCGTTAAAAGAAGCGAATTCTTCACCCTGTTTCCACCAGGCATTACCGTAATTTCCAATAAAATTATCATATTTCTTGAAAGCGGGGTAATAATTTGCCGGCAGCATTTCTGAATGAGTGTAAACATCCACCCCAGTTCCCTGAGTTTGTTCCAGAAGCTGCTCCATATCTTTTAAATCGTGACCGGAGATAAGTATTCCCGGATTTTTGCCAACGCCGATATTCACTTCGGTGATTTCCGGATTACCGTAGGCAGAAGTATTGGCTTCATCTAGAAGTGCCATAGCTTTAACAGCGCATTCGCCGGCTTTCATAACCATTCCCACCATTTCATCAACAGAGAGTTCTTTTGTCGTTGAAGCCAGAGCTTCCATCAGAAATTTATAAATATCGTCATTTTCTTTGCCAAGAACTGCAGCATGATCAGCATAGGCTGCGATTCCCTTTAATCCGTAAATCAGAAGTTCTCTCAGGGAACGGATATCTTCATCTTTAGTGGATAAGACTCCGACAGTTTCACCTTTTTTAATGAAATCTTCTTTTGTTGAACCAGTCCATTTTATCAAATCACAGTCACATTCCGATTTCAAACTATCTCTGATTTCCAGTCCCTGTTTAATCAATTCCACTATTCTTTCATCATCAAAATTGGCATTGGTGATAGTTGCGAATAAGCCCTGAGCAATAAACAATCCATTTTTAGGATCATATTTGCTTTCCGATGCATGTCCTATACCTTTGAGAGTATAGATTAAAGTATCCTGCAGAACTGCCGTATCTGCCTTTTTCCCGCAAGCGCCGGCAGCAAATTTGCAACCGGTGTTTCCCATAGTTTCCTGACATTGATAACAAAACATACTCATCGTTTTTCCTCCTTTTATATTTTTGAAAAACTATTTGATCAATCTGTTTCTGAGTTTCAGTTAATTGTACATTTATCCGGCAATTCGCTGCCTTAAAATTACTTACACTTTAGTCCATAAGTGCAATTTTGATTGGAGTTGCATTAGCGATGTTATCACTTACCGGACATCTCTCTTCCACTTTTTTCAGCCACTCAGCAAGAATCTCCGGATTTGCGTTGGTTTCAGGTCTGATTTTTACGTCAATAAACTGGAAGCCTGTTCTTTCGTCTGAAGGTTTGCCAACAAATTTTGCCGGATTAAGACCGCCTTCAATCTTGATTTCCAAACCATTAAAATCAAAATTCATTTCTTTTGCCACCATGTGACCGACCACATTCAAGCAACCTGCGAGTGCGCCAAGCAGATATTCCACCGGAGTTGCTCCGTGATCTTCTCCGCCTAAGTGGGCTGGTTCATCAATAGTCATTTTGAAATCTCTTGCAACTACTTCAACTTTTGTCCTTGATTTGCTTTTCGCTGTAATGTCAAATTTCATCAATTTCATTTTTCTCTCCTTTTTGTGATTAGATTTTTTTTACAAATTGTTTTCCAAATTCGAAACAACTTTTTTGGGCGTTATTATCGGGATTCCATTTGGTTTTTAATGGTTCTGATGCAATTTCAAAACCTGCTTCTTTTAATCTGTTTTCAATAACTTTGGGTGATTCGCCGCTCCAGCCATAAGTGCCAAATGCTGCTGCTTTTTTACCTTGAAATCTCAGTCCTGTCACTTCTTCCAGAAGAGCTGCGATGGCTGTGGAAATTCCTTTGTTGATGGTGGGTGAACCGACCAGAATTGCTTTTGATTTGAAGATTTCGGCAATAATATCGTTTTTGTCATATTTGCCGGCATTGAATAATTTTACATTTACTGAACTATCTCCGGCATTTATTCCTTTTGCCAGGTTTTCTGCCATTACTCTAGTTCCGTTCCACATGGTGTCATAAACGATAGTGATTTGGTTCTCCTGATATTTATCTGCCCATTCCAAATATTTACCGACAATTGGCATGGGGTTGTCTCGCCAGATTACTCCGTGACTGGTGCAGATCATGTCTAGAGGTAAATTGAGTCCGGCAAACTGCTCAATCTTTTTCAAAACCAACGGGCTGAAAGGTGTGAGAATATTGGCATAGTATTTCAGACACTCAGTAAATAACTCGCTTTGGTCAACCAGATCATTGAACATGAATTCGCTGGCATAGTGCTGACCAAAAGCGTCATTACTGAAAAGAATGTTGTCTTCGGTAAGATATTCAAACATACTGTCAGGCCAGTGCAGCATGGGCGCTTCTATAAAAATAAGCTTTTTACCGTTGCCTATGTCCAAAGTATCACCTGTTTTTACCACAACAAAATTCCAGTCCTGATGATAGTGCCCTTTTAATGAATCCAGAGCGTTCTTTGTGCAGTATATTGGTGTTTCCGGAATTTCCTTCATTAATTCTGGTAATGCACCACTATGGTCAATTTCTGCATGATTGGCGATGATGAAGTCGATTTTTTCCAAATCAATTTCTTTTTTGAGATTATTGACAAACTCTGAAGCAAATGGTTTCCAGACTGTATCGATTAGAACGTTTTTTTCTTCCTGAATCAAATAGGAATTATACGTTGATCCTTTGTGGGTTGAATATTCTTCTCCATGAAATTTATCCAGTTCCCAATCAATTTTCCCGACCCATTTAACATTGTTCTTTACTGTAAAACTCATGATCTCTCCTGTGATCTTTAGATTAGTTCTCCACTAATGGAGACAGTAAAAGTTTTTACAAAAATGAATTTCCCTGCTTTTTCCAAAGCTCTGCGAATAATCATTTCAATTCCACCGCAACAGGGGACTTCCATTTTTACAATGGTGATACTTTTGATACTCTTTTGGGCAAAAATTACAGCTAATTTTTCAATGTAGCTGTCTATTCCGCTGTCAAGTTTTGGACAAAGATTGATAACGACTTTGTCTTTGATAAATTTTGCATGAAAGTTGGCATAGGCAAATGGGGCACAGTCAGCAGCTATCAGCAAATCGGCATTATCCAGAAATGTGGCATTGGGATTAATCAGATGTAGCTGAACCGGCCACTGTCTCAGTTGCGATGTGGTTTCCACTGATTCTGTAGCAAATGGTTTTACTTCGATAGTCTTGTGAGTGCTGCCCGGACATCCGCCCGTAGAACAGCTGTCTTCCCATTTTGGAATAGGTAGACTACGCTTCATGAGAAATGCTACTGCTTGTTCCAGAAACTCCTTCTGTCCATGATCTGCAAGATGTTTCAGATGAGCTTTTATGGTGTTTGTACCAGCTTTAACAATATTTTCCATTACCAGGTTTTCATCATAAGGTTCAGCTTCTCTCTCTTCCACCAGAATTGCACCTTCCGGACAATTGCCGATACATGCTCCCAGTCCATCACAAAAAAGGTCACTGACTAACCGGGCTTTTCCGTCAATTATTTGCAAAGCACCTTCAGGGCAATTTGGTACACATAGCCCACAGCCTGTACACTTCTCTTCATCTATTTTAATTATTTGTCTTTTCATTGAGCCGCCATTATAACATCTTGGTGGGAGTGGTTGGTTTTGGCACTTTTATAACCAGTACTCTGACTATTTCATTGCTTTTGTTGTAAATACAATGAGGTATGTCTTTAGGACTTTCTACGAGGTCGTCTTTCTTAAATTCCAGAGTTTCTTCTCCGACCATAATAGTTGGCGTACCCTCTAAAACATAAAAAGCTACATCTACCGGTGTAATATGAGGCTTCAGACTCTCTCCCGGGTGAAGCAGCAAATGCATAAT
The DNA here is from genome assembly GCA_028690365.1 of Candidatus Cloacimonadota bacterium. Classification (GTDB taxonomy): domain Bacteria; phylum Cloacimonadota; class Cloacimonadia; order Cloacimonadales; family JAQVBK01; genus JAQVBK01. The sequence continues at coordinate 33,539 of JAQVBK010000005.1, read as the reverse complement.
AATTGCGTTGTCTGTGTCATACATTTTTGCTGACTGAATTCCGTGAGGTGTTTGGGCAGGACTGCTTTTCCTGTAGTTTCTTGATATCATGTTTCCTCCTGTTACTATATTTGGTTATTTGTTGTTTGCAAAGCTGGAGAGCTTTATAGACACAAGGATGTTGTAAAGCTGCTCCGAGATGTCTCCGAGTTGATTAGTAAATATGCACTTTTTAAAGATACATTTGCTTTTTCCCATAGGACAAGAAGTTTTGATAACCTTGGCTTCAACAGTTTCATAGATGTCCAGAAATGTCAGATCTTCGGGATTACGTTTCAATAAGAACCCACCTTTGGGTCCCCGAGTGGATTTGATGATTCCGGCTTTGGCAAGTTTCTGAAATACTTTAGCAAGATGAGCTTCAGACGCATCCAATTTTTCAGCCAGGGTTTTTATGTTTACTAATTCGGAATCATGCGATACTATGAATGCCAGTCCGTGCAGAGCAAGAGAGGCAGCTTCCGAGATGTGAATCAGATTATTCATTTGCCAAGTCCTTATTTAAGTATTTAATTACCTAAATAAAAATATAGGGATTGTTGTCAAGTTGAAATTTCGAAAATTTAAGAGAGGAATTGCAAATCCTTATTAGATAAGGATTACTGATTGATAAGAGAAATGCTATAACAAGGAAATAAAGGTTATCTACTTTTTAATCTGTGAGAATGAGTACATGAAGAATTGATTTAGTAGAGAGATCGCAATTGATTTCAGAGTCAGAGATTCGACACTCTAAAATTATCTTGACATAAAACAAGCTGTAGATTTTAGATTATACTAATTTGTGAAAACGAATAAACAGAAGTGTAGATTAAAACCTTCATCTGAATAAATGAGGAGATTAGTACAATCAAGAGAGATAAACATTAATTTTCAAAAGTGTTTATCAGTTTTTTTTGAATATTTGTTCTTTGAGGAGGAATGAGATGCAAAGATTGTCAAAAGTAGTTACAGTTGATGCCGAGAAATGTGTAAACTGTCATGCCTGTATTCTTGCTTGTCCCGTAAAATTCTGCAATGATGCAAGTGGTGATCATGTCAGCATTAATGAAAACTTATGTATTGGGTGTGGTTCTTGTATTGATGCCTGCAAACACGATGCAAGACAAATTGTTGATGATTTCAATTTATTTAAGGGAGCATTAAAAAAAGGAGAAAAGATCCTTGCCATAGTTGCTCCTGCTATAGCAGCAAATTTTCCGGGGAGATTCCTCAATTTCAATGGGTGGCTTAAATCTATAGGTGTTAATGGAATCTTTGACGTAAGTTTTGGAGCAGAACTCACAATTAAATCCTATATAAATTACCTGGAAAGTGCTCACCCTAAAACAGTGATTTCTCAACCGTGTCCGGCAATTGTTACATATATAGAAATCTATAAGCCAGAACTTCTTCCTTATCTTGCTCCGGCAGACAGTCCGATGATGCACACGATAAAAATGATCAGAGAATATTATCCTGAATACGACAATCACAAGATCCTGGTAGTCTCTCCCTGTACGGCAAAGAAAAGAGAGTTCGATGAAGTGGGACAGGGTGACTTCAATGTAACCTTTAAAGCTTTTGAAAAATATCTGAAAGAAACCAATACCGATCTGGACAGATTTCCTGAAGTCGATTTCGATAATCCGCCGGCAGAAAGAGCTGTATTGTTTTCTACTCCCGGTGGGCTTTTACGTACTGCCGAAAGAGTAAACAAAGGGATTGGTTCAGTTACAAGAAAAATTGAAGGGACTCCCCTGATATATCACTATCTTGATAAACTACCTGAAATGATTAGGAAAAATTATGCACCTCTCCTGATTGATTGTCTCAACTGTGAAGCTGGATGCAATGGTGGAACAGGAACAAATTCAAGAGGTAAATCAATGGATGAGCTTGAATATCACATTGAAAAAAGAAACCAGCGAATGAAGAAACTCTATCAGAAAGGAGGTATAGCCTCCGAACACAGAACAAAAACTGCAATTGAAGCACTTTTGAACAAATACTGGAAACCCGGATTATACAGCAGAGGATACAAAAATCTCAAAGAAAACAATACAATAAAGAAGCCTACAGAAAAAGAAAAATGGAAAATTTTTAATTCGATGGGGAAGCAGAGTGAAAAGGACATTTACAATTGCAATTCCTGTGGCTATCAAAATTGCGATGATATGGCAACCGCAATCTTTAATGGACTTAATAAGCCGGAAAATTGTCACCATTACATTTCTTCAAAACTAGAAACTGAGAAAACCATACTGGAAAGTAACCAGAACGAGATTAAACAACTGGAAGATAATCTTAAACGTCAAGTTGCAGAAAGAAAGATGTTCATAGGCAGTATGCTGAATTCTCTCAGTGAGATAAGTAGTTCTGTGGAATCCATTTTGCAACGTGCGGAAGATTCAGGAAAAGCTTCAGAGTCTGCTTCTCTGGAAGCTTCAAAGATTAATAAATCGGTGGAATTAACCCTGAAGAATACGGATAATTTTGTTGAAAGTTCTGAAATTATGAGTAGATCGATTAATGAAATGAGTATGAGCATAAGCGAAATTTCCAAAAATACTCTGGACGCATCAAGAATAAGTTCAAAAGCTAATGAGCAAACAATGAAAACCAGAGAAATTATTGCTGAATTAAGTCAAACAGCGGTGGAAATAAGCAAAATCGTAAACATGATAACCAGCATTGCTGACCAGACAAACCTGTTAGCGCTGAATGCAACTATTGAAGCTGCAAGCGCCGGAGAAGCAGGAAAAGGTTTTGCAGTTGTGGCGTCTGAAGTAAAGGCCCTTGCTAAACAAGCAAGCTCTTCCACAGAAGACATTCTGGGTAAAATCAATATGATGAAAGACGCCATTGATAAAACAGTAGAGAGTGCCAATTCAATTGCAGTAACTATTAGCGAGTTGGATAGCATAAGTAATACAATTTCGGCAGCAGTCAATGAACAAAATGCTGTTACTGATGATATTGTCAGAAGAGTCAACGACTCTCAGAAAGAGATTGTTATGTTGAAAGAAGAACTACATGATTCAGCAGCAAAGATTCAGATAGTTGAGAAGATTTCCAGAGATTTGAAAGACAAAATGGCAGTTGTCGGAAAATCAGCAAAACAGTCATTTGATGCTACAAATAGTGTAAAAAACACTCTTTCTACTTTCCTGGACGACTAATTTATAGTAAGTGAGAAATTATACAGCTCCCTTGTTAGGGAGCTGTTTTCTTTAGTTTTTATTCAGAAAGTCAGATGCTGATTTCCCAAACCTGCAACACTTTCCTCAAAGCATTTTCCCCTTGAACTGCAGACAAAAAGACTCCGTAATTAGTGTAAGGGATGTTCAATGATTCAATATCCCTGATTCGAGAGATTAATTTCTGCTTGCTGATCATGCATCCTCCACAATGAATGATGAGAGAGTATTTACCTAAGGATTTGTTCTCCTGGAATTCTCTTCCAAAATTGTGTTCAATTTCAACGCCGGGGAACTTCCTATTCAGAATTGCCGGAATCTGAACCGTTCCAATGTCTTCTGATACCCTGTCATGATTGCAGGCTTCCACGATCAGAATTGAATCACCTTTCTTCAGCTTAGAAAGATTTTTAATGCCGTCAGCAAATTTCTTCAATCGTCCGTTACTCATGAATTGAATCATTATTATGGAAAACGTTGTCAGAGCTATATCTTCCGGACACCATTTTGACATGATATCCATTGCTTGTGAATCAGTTATGATACATTTAGGTCTTTTCCCCAGTCCGTTTATCAGTTTTTCGAAACGAGTCCTTTCGTTTAAACTGTTTTCACTACGGGCAGCGTTCAGGTCGAGACGATACGCAATAGGATATGCCCAGTGTCTCGTTATATATTCTTCAGTCATCGCCTGTGGACGCAAAAATCTCTCCTGTGGAGTTTCATCATCCATAGGAATAATCATTATATAAAACTCATCTTTCTCAACAAATGGTAATAGTTTTTGTTCAGTTTTTTCATATTCAAAGTTATTTTTAATAAATTCAGTCAGAGGTAAACGATATTCCTGCTTGTCTGCTGAGAGGATGATTTTTTTATGAAATTTGAGCAGTGGAACTTCTTCTTCCACTTTGGAGATTTCAGACATGTCCTTTTCTTTGAAAATGTTGTATACAACAAACATCTGTTTATCACGGTTGCGTGCTTCTTCCACTATCTCCTTTTCGGGCAGGAAGTCCTTTCTTGAAGGATCAATAACCAAAAGTACAAGATCAGATTCTTTCAAAACAGAATAAACTTTATCACGTTTTTTTTCTCCAAGGGTAGATGATTCATCAATTCCGGCAGTGTCAAAGATTCTGGCAGGTCCAACTCCGTGTAACTCGTAAAGAGCAGTTTTTGTGTCGGCAGTTGTGCCCGGAGTAGGATCTACGATTGAGGTGTTGTGTTGTGTAATTAGGTTCATAAGTGAACTTTTCCCGGCATTCATTCTGCCGAATATTCCTATGTTAAATCGATCAATGTATTTTGCCATGTCTTCTCCTCTGGAAATGAAGGGAACTCCCCGGATCTTCAAAACCTGGAATCATTCCGCTTTCTTTGCACACTTGCTTCAAACTGTTTATAAGGTCAGTATCGTCTTCAGTTCCTACAGGTTTGTCGTTATACAAAAAGTATTCCTTTCTGGTGGAGAACGGAGAAAACTGAGGCATAATAACATTTGCACCAGCCATCAATCCAAGTTTTCTGCCACAGTTAGAGATTGTCTCCAGGGCGGTAGTAGCAGCAATATTGATATCGGGCATAGTTATTCTTAACGCTGATATCATATTGAGACCAAGATTTAAGGATTGTTCCCTATTATAATTGTAATTGGCAAACCGTGTTTCTGAATGAGGAATAAATGGACCCATTCCGCACATGTCAATGTCGATATCTCTAAAAAAAAGTATATCGTCAGCCAGATTTTCAATTTTTTGAAATGGGGAATTTATCATTACTCCTGTACCAACCTGATATCCAATTTCTTTCAGATCATTGAGGCAACGAAGCCGGTTTTTAAAACTCATTGTGTCCGGGTGCAGTTTATAGTAGTGTTGCTCATCTGAAGTTTCGATTCTCAGCAGATATCGCTGTACGCCCAATCTGAATAACTCTTCGTATATTTCTCGAGGTAATTCTCCGACAGAGAGAGTGATAAAAATATCAGGGAATTTAGTTTTTATTTCGTTGATAATTTTAAAAATAAAGTCTGTGAATTCTTTATCAGTTCTTTCGCCTGACTGCAGGACTATTGATGTGATTCTGTTTCTATAACATGAATCAACGCACATCAGTATTTGGTCTACAGTCAATTCATAGCGTTTAACTTTTGTGTTTGATTTTCTGATACCGCAATAATAGCAGTTATTCTGACAGATGTTTGAAAATTCAATCAAACCTCTGAAGTATACAGAGTTAGTTGCATTTTTATTTCTAACCAGACAGGCCTTTTTGTGTAATTCATTCTGCTCGTTGTTTTCAGATTTAAGCATGTCGATTATTTCTTTTCTGGAGATGATAATTCTTACTCCTTTGCTCGGTGGTAGAGCTTTCCGATTCTGATTCTTCTATTATTTTGTTTGATATCTGTATTTAAAAAGCTTAAACATCAATTGAGATCAAACAGTTGCTTTGATAAAGTGATTAATTCTTCTTCCAGTTCAGGTACCAGGAAACTATCTGTAATAATACCAAAGGAATTATTCAGCTTGATTCTTTTTGTCGCTCTGAACAGGTCTTTTTCCCCGGCAAAATATGACCAGCGTCTTCCCACAAGGTTACAAAAATTGAGTTCAATATCGTATTCTGTTTTGAGAATATGTGAAAGTTGATTCATTTTACCGATTGCATTTCCATTCAGTGACTTTATTATCGTTGCTAGATCAATATCATTACGGTTACTCATATAACTTCCCCTAAATATACAGGTCTCTTTTCCCTGATGAAATCTTTTCATAGAGTTTATGGAATTCCTTAACTATTTCGGGGTGTTTGGTAAACCAATCATATTTGCTGACTTCTGCCATTTCTTTTTCTAGAAGAAGAACTCCGGCTTTTTTGGTTTCCGGACTTGCATAATCTTCCAGGTACTCTCTGAAAGTGAGAATTGCGTTAAGTTTGCAGAATTTTCCTTCAATACAATTAGTTAACAGATTCATGATTTTATCGCCGGTTCTTCCGCATCTGTAACCAGCAGTACAGAATGAAGTTATAATACCCATTTCGGTCAATTCTTTGATGACGGCATCCAGTCTTCTTGTATCTCCCAAAACAAATTGCTGTTTAAATTCTTCCTGAGTGTCTGATTCTTCCTGTAATTCCTTCCATTTTTTTAGCGCTTCATTGTAACCACCAATTCCTATTCTGGTAGAGGCATCAGTCTGTGTACAGCCAACCTGGATTAAATCCCGTCTCAGGCTTGCATTTTCTCTGGCGGTGATTATTAGCCCTGTGTAAGGAATAGATAGTCTTAAAATGGTAATTATCTTCTTTAAATCAGCATCAGAAACAAGATATGGGGATTTTTCTGCAACATCAGACCCTGCAGCATGCATTAAGCGGGGGAATGAAACAGTGTGAGGACCAATTCCAAACTGTCGTTCCAAATCTATAGCATGATAAAGCAAACCCATTACTTCAAACTGCCAGTCATACAATCCGAATAATGCTCCAGTTGCAACATCATCAATACCAGCGTCCATAGCACGGTGCAAAGCATACAGACGCCATTGGTAATTGCCCTTTATAGTCTGTGGAGGATGTACTTTTCTATATGTAGGTTTGTGGTAAGTTTCCTGAAAAACCTGATATGTGCCAACGCCAACTTCCCACAGCTTTTTTAAATCCGCTGTTTTCATGGGAGCTGCATTGATATTTATTCTTCTTATTGAACCATATCCCGGTCCGTTGGGTGCTTTTTCTTTAACCTCATATATTGCTTTCATTGAGTCGACCATATAATCGATGTCAGAACTTGGGTGTTCACCCCAAACCGCAATCATTCTTTTGTGTCCCTCAGATACTACAACTGAAGTCTCTTTTTTGATTTCATCCATACTAAGTATTTTTCTGGTTTCATTACAATTTTCAGTTCGGAAGCCACAGTATGAACAATTATTTACACATAGATTTGAAAGGTACAATGGGGCAAAGAATACGATTCGGTTATCATATACTCTTTTTTTAACTTCAAGTGCTTTCTCATACATTTCCTCCCAGAGCTCTTCATCTTTTACATTAATCAGTGCTGCGGTTTCTGAAGGAGAAAGTCTCTTGATTTCGAGAGATTTAGATATAATGTCTCTAATTTTTGATTTATCCGGTTTTTTGTTATGTTCTAATTCCTGTTTGATTGTTTCTTCATCAATGAAGTCTTTACCGTCAACAAGATATTTATCAATTTCATCCTGTTTTATAACTTGTTTAACCCAATCCTTAACATTTAAGTCGGACATGTTTTCTCCTTTAGATTTTTAATGAGGTTGATTTAACTCTTACAGATTCTATCTGCCCTAATTTACCCGAGATTGCTCCAATTTCATCATTTGTCATTTCAGTAATTAGAAAAATAATTGCGATGTTTTTTTCTTTCATGGGATAACCAACTCTAAGAAGGATGTCGGTAGCAAAGTCATGCAGAATTGCTGTGACTGCTTTAAATGCGGTATCTCTATCATAAATTATGATTGAGATGGTATGAATACTTTTACTCATAAAAAAACCTCCATCCAAGAGATGAAGGTAAGGGTCCGTCATCCCTTGGTGTTAGAATTAACCTGCACCTTAGGTTGCCGAGAATTCTATTGCCGGTTATTAGAAAATCCGATAACAGACAAAGTTAATTACATTAATTTTCAGCTCTTTCATATCAAACAAAAGAGTAATTTTTTCTAGAGATGATTAAAATATCTCTTTTTTTATCAAATTTACAAACAACATATTTATATAGGATACACAACTAAACAATAAGATGTCCCCCAAAGGGGGACTCAACGTTTATTAACTGTGTTTACACTTAATTTCTTCTACTACTTGTCCTTTAAACTGATCTCTTTCATAATAATGTGTATGAAGGAGTTTGTGCGCTTTTTCTGATCCGGGTTCTCCGATAAAATCTTTGTAAAGCTGCCACACTGAGTCGTTTTCATGAGATTGTCTGTGTTTTAGTTTTCTGTCATCATTGTAAAGAGATTCACCTCGTCTGGCACGCATAGCCATGGAGTTTCCAAAAGGTTGACCGCCGCCACCAACACATCCTCCCGGACAAGCCATAATTTCGACGAAGGTATATTCGCTTTTGCCGGTTTCTTTGATCTGTTCCTGAATTTTCTCCATCAATTTTCGGGCATTGCCAAGTCCATGAGCAACTGCGACCTTTGCTTTAAAAGTGTCTGCTCCAACCTTATCTGCTACCTCTTTTTTCAGAGGGATATCAACTTCTGCTTCTTTAATTCCTTTCAACCCTCTGACAGCTTTTATTTCTACGTCTTCAAGATTCTTGCCGGAAGTTAAGAAATATACTGAGCGAAGTGCAGCTTCCATAACTCCACCGGTTGCTCCAAAAATTGTACCGGCACCTGTGTGCTCTGACATAGCGTAGAAGGGCTCTTCTTCCGGAAGATCTTTAAGATTTATCCCTGCTTCTTTCAACATTCTTATAAATTCTCGGGTGGTCAGAACATAGTCAACATCGTTATAGCCGGAATCAGAATGTTCTGATCTCTTACTTTCAAACTTCTTTGCAGTACAGGGCATAATTGAAACTGAAACAATGTTGGCGGGATCTATTCCCTGTTTCTGAGCATAGTATGTTTTTGCCAATGCTCCCATCATTTGTTGAGGTGATTTTGCGGTAGATACATTGCAGGCCAGATCAGGGAAAAAAGTTTCCATGAATTTAATCCATCCCGGTGAACATGAAGTTATGCACGGTAGCTTGCCGTTGTTCAGAATTCGGTTTATAACTTCAGTTCCTTCTTCGATGATTGTTAAGTCGGCTGAGAAATTAGTATCGAATATAGCATTAAAGCCCAATCTCTTCAGAGCTGCGTACATTTTTCCAATGTTGATTTCGGCAAATTCCATTCCGAATTCTTCACCAAGAGATGCTCTGATTGAAGGTGCTTCCTGTACTATAACATGTTTCTTCTCATCCATAAGTGCTTCCCAAACAAAATCTGTATCATCTTTCTCACGTAGAGCTCCGGTAGGACAATAGACCGTACATTGTCCACAGTTTACACAAACACTGTTAGACATGCCCAGATTGAAGGCTGTATCCACCACAGAATCAAAACCTCGTCCGGAGAAAGTTAATGCATTTACGGTTTGTAGTTCACTGCATACCTGAATACACCTTCCACAGTTAATACATTTGTTTGGATCTCTCACGATAGAATAGCTTGAGTAATCTACCTCTCGTCTCTGGAGTAATGGTGTAATTTTGGTTGTATCAATGTTCATTGTATATGCCAGACTCTGTAATTCACATTTGCCATTTGCCACGCAGGTAGGACAGGAGACGTCATGATCTGCAAGAATCAGCTCCAATAATGATTTTCTGAGTTCTCGCAAATGTTTTGTATTAGTTTTTACTTTCATCCCTTCCCAAACCGGGGTTGAACATGATCTTTTAGGAGTTGGCGAACCTTCTACTTCTACCACACAAATTCCACATGCGGAAGTAGGTTTCAAATCTTCGTGATAACAGAGTGTGGGTATTGAGAATCCGGCTTTCTTAGCTGCCTGAAGAATTGTTGTGTTTTCCTGAACTTCAAGGGTTACATCATTTATTGTTACTGATATCATCTTCATTTTTCCTCCGACTGTATTTTCTTTTCTAAAAACTCTGATCTGAAATTGTTTAAAGCACTTTTTATTGGCAGGATAGGTGATTGTCCCAATGCACAGAAAGAAGTTTCTGCCATTACCTGAGCGGTAGTTAACAATTCATCCAAGAGCTTATCGTTACCATCTTTTCTGATAATTTTCATCAATTTCATCAGTTTCTGTGTTCCCAGGCGACAAGGTGAGCATTTCCCACACGATTCATGCCGGAAGAATTTTATGATTGAATAAAGCATCTGTGTAATGTCTGTATCTTTATTCAGCACCAATATTGCCCCGGAACCTAATACTGCTGAAAAATCTTTCAGACTCTCATAATCCATTTGAATGTCAAGCTGATCTTCAGGGATGAAAGCTCCGGCAGCTCCACCGACCAGAGCAGCTTTGAAACCGCTTCCATCTTTCATTCCACCGGCATAATTATCTATAATAGTTCTAAGAGTCGTACCCATTTCTACTTCAGTAAGACCGGGCATGTTAACATCACCCATAATAGTATAAACCTTTGTACCGGTTGATTTTTTAGGACCTATTGCAGCAAACCAGTCTGCACCCTTTTTTATAATGGAAGGTACATTAGCAATAGTTTCAACATTGTTAACAACGGTAGGTTTTTGCCAAACTCCCTTTACGCCAGGGAAGGGTGGTTTTAGGCGAGGATTACCTCTTTTCCCTTCCAGAGATTCTATAAGTGCAGTTTCTTCTCCGCATACATATGCTCCGGCTCCAACCTTGATATCAATATCAAGGTCAAGTCCACAACCAAATATGTTCTTACCCAGAAGTCCATATTCTCTTGCCTGATCAATTGCTTTTTGCAATCTTTGAATACAAAGTTTGTATTCACCGCGAATATAGATATAAGCTTTAGATGCTCCAATTGCATAACAAGTAATCATTATTCCTTCCAGCAATTTGTGTGGATCACCTTCCATAATCAATCTGTCTTTGAAGGTTCCTGGTTCTCCTTCATCAGCATTTATAACCAGATATTTCTGATCTGAATCTATAGGTGCAGTAAAGCTCCATTTTAAACCGGTCGGAAAACCGGCACCGCCACGTCCTCTCAAACCGGAGTTTTTTACTTCGGTGATAATGTCAGATGGTTTCATTTCAGTAAGAGCTTTTTCCAAAGCCTCATAACCACCAACCCCAAGATAATCATCAATACTCTCAGGATTTATCAGTCCTGAATTTTCTAACACTATTCTCTTTTTGTAATTGAAGTCGTAAGAATTGTTTTTTACTTCTTTGAGAATGAGTCGTCGCAGAGGTCTGCCTTTCAAAAAGTGTTCACTGACGAGTTCGGCAATATCTTCAATTTTCACATTCACATAAGTAATGTTATCGGGGAAGACCGAGAAACATACACCTTGCCGGAAATAACCCAGAGATCCAGTTTCGAGGATACCAATCTCATCTTCAAGTTTATACTTTGACAGTTCCTGCCTGAGAGCTTGCTGAATCTTATCAACTCCGGACTGGATTGAGTATTCATCTACTCCGATTAATATGTGTGTTCGGTAGAATTTCATGATTTTCCCCCTCGAACTTTTTCGATAATTACTTCCACTTTATCTTCGGTTAGGTCACCATATACTGTTTCATTTACCATGATCACCGGAGCATTTCCGCATACTCCGAGACAAGCACATGTTTCAAGAGTGAATAATCCATCAGCAGAAGTTTCACCGGTCTTCTTTATTTTGAGTAATTCTTTCAATTTTCTGAGAATATTGTCAGAACCTTTTAAGTGACAGGGTGGTGATTCACAAAGTCTGATAATATTTTTCCCTCTAGGTTTAGTACTGAACATTGTGTAGAAAGTGATAACTCCATAAACATGAGAAACAGGAACATTGAGATAGTGAGCCACTTCTGTTGCAGCTGTTTCTGTTATATAATGCTGAGGATGACAATCCTGTATATCATGTAGTATGTAGATCAAATTGTCTGGGGCAGGTTTGTGCTTATGAATAATATTTTCGTACATATTGTCTCCTCTTTAATCTTCATCCAGATTGGAATGATTGAACTTTAGTTTCTGTTTGTGGGCAATCATCAGAGGATGCATTCCGGGAATTTTATTAATTGCTTTGACCGGACAGACATCCATACAGCTACCGCATTGAACACAGTTAATCTGATCAATAGTGTATTTTTTCTCTCTGTTACCATCTATACATTTAACAGGGCATTTTTGAGCACACAGAGAACATCCGATACATTTGTCTTTATCAATTGAAAAATTTATGAGAGCGGTACAGACTTTAGCTGCACAGCTCTTATCTTTAATGTGGGATTCATACTCGTTCCTAAAGTATCTGATTGTACTAAGAACAGGATTGGGGGCAGTTTGACCCAGACCGCACAATGATGTTTGTTTGATCGTATTTCCAAGTTTTTCCAGTTTCTCAATGTCACCTGGTTCACCCTCTCCTTTTGTTATCCTATCCAGAATTCCGTGCATTTGTTTTAAGCCAAGACGACAAGGGGAACATTTTCCGCAAGATTCTTCGACAGAAAATTCCAGGAAGAATTTTGCCACATTGACCATACAATTGCTGTCATTCATGACAATGACACCACCGGAGCCCATCATTGCTCCTTTTTCTTTCAAAGATTCATAATTGATTTTGACATCAAGATGATCTGAAGTTAAACACCCACCGGAAGGTCCACCCAATTGAACAGCTTTAAATTTTCCGCCACCGGATATTCCACCGCCAACATCAAAAATTAGATCATGTAGACTTATTCCCATTGGGACTTCAACCAATCCAGTGTTTTTCAAATCACCGGTTAGAGCAAATACTTTTGTACCTTTACTTGTTTCCGTTCCCATTCCGGCAAACCACTCAGCTCCCTTCCTGAAAATAGTGGAAAGATTTGCTATTGTCTCAACATTGTTGACAAGAGTGGGTTGATTCCATAATCCTTTATTAGCAGGGAAAGGAGGCTTTGATACCGGTTGACCTCTTTCTCCCTGGATTGATGCAATCAGAGCGGTTTCTTCTCCGCATACAAATGCTCCAGCTCCGGTTCTTACTTCTGCATCGAATGAAAAGCCTGATCCGAAAATATTCTCACCTAGCAATCCAACTTCTTTTGCTTTTGCAATAGCCAATTTAATTCGATTGATAGCAAGCGGATACTCAGCTCTGATGTAGAAAAAAGCCTTCTCAGCTCCAACAGCGTAACCTGCAATTATTATTCCTTCTAATACTCTGTGAGGATCTCCTTCCAAAAGAGACCTATCCATGAAAGCTCCGGGGTCTCCTTCATCTCCATTACATATAACGTATTTTGGACTACCCTTTGCACTGCGGACAAATCCCCATTTTGCACCGGTAGAGAAACCGCCGCCACCTCTTCCCCTGAGACCGGATTTTTTTACTGTGTCAATTACTGATTCGGGTGTCATTTCTGTCAGTATTTTACCAAGTGCTTCATAGCCACCCAAAGCTATATATTCTTCTATGCTCTCAGGATTAAGATATCCACAGTTTTCCAAAGCCACTTTTACCTGTTTTTTGTAGAAAGGTATATCTTTGGTAGCAGTTACGACTTTGCCACTGTTTTCAGTCATCATGAGTCTTTTAACAGGTCTACCCTTCAGAAAATGTTCGTCAACTATCTCTTCGACATCATCGACTGTCAGCTTTTTATAGAAAATTCCTTCAGGATATATCATCATCACCGGACCGTAATCACAAGGACCCATACATCCTGTTTCAATGATGTTTACTTCATGCAAAATATCCTTTTCTTTCAAAACTTCTTTCATTTTGTCCCTGATCTTCAAAGCTCCGGCAGAAATACAACCGGAACCGCAGCAAAGTAGGACATCAACTCTATTTACAGACATCAGTCCTCCTATTTATCATCGGAAACAACTACAAATTCAGATACTACATTGCCATTAACAATATGTTCTGCGACGATTTTTTTTGCTTTTTCGTTATTTACAAAGCCGTAGGTAATTATAGGTTTACCATTCTCAATGATGTCTACAACCGGCTCCATTGAAGATAATCCCTTTTCTCCTGTTTGTGTGACGATTACATCAGTCAGTTGTCTTTTGGCTATTTCATCCAGAAATGTTTTCATTACTTCTCTGGCGCCCATTGCAATTCCTGAAGTACCCATTCCTACAACCACCTTGACTCTGTTTTCAGAACTGCGGAGTTTCATTTCCTCCTGTGCTTTTTCTCTGATCTTTTTCAAGTCTGCTAAAGTTTTCATGATTCCTCCGATTGTTTATTAATCTTTATTGTTTTTATATTTTTCCAGAATTTCATGTACTTTTTTCTGATTTTCTATCCTGCCGAAGGTTTCCTCTCCAATAACAAATACGGGAGCAAGGGAACAAGCACCCACGCATCTTACCGCAGAGATTGTAAACATCTTATCTTCGGTTGTCTCGCCTAGTTTGCAATTAAGTTCGTCTTCTATCATTTTGAGAAGTCGGGGTGCGCCTTTTACATAACAGGCAGTCCCCATGCAAACATTTATAATATACTTACCGCGCGGTTTCATTGAGAAAAAATTGTAGAAGGTGACTACTCCGTATACTTTGCTTATAGGAACTCCGAGTTTTTCGGATACAAATTCCTGTACCTCCTGAGGCAGATATCCGAAAATATCCTGTGCAATTCTAAGAATTTCTATAAGCGGGTTCTGCATCGATTTCTTTTCTTCAATAACAGCCTCTAATTGTTTATAGAGATTGGTATCGTTTTCAACAGTATTTTGCATAATTACTCCTTGTTTTCCAACTAACTCATAAATGGATATCTAAAGTCTACAGGTGAACAGAAAGTCTCTTTGATTGTTCTGGGATTTAACCATCTCAGTAGATTAAGGTGACTTCCTGCTTTATCGTTTGTTCCGGAAGATCTGCCTCCTCCAAAAGGTTGCTGACCAACGACTGCTCCGGTAGGTTTGTCGTTAATATAGAAGTTTCCTGCAGTATACCGCAGTTTATCAATTACTCCATCAATGACATACTTGTCTCTGGCAAATATTGCTCCAGTGAGAGAATAGGGAGAGGTTTTATCACAAAGGTCGAGAACCTGATCAAAATCTTTGTCTTTATAGATGTATACTGTAAGTACAGGACCGAAAATTTCTTCTTTCATGGTGGTGAATTGCGGATTACTTGTAAGGATTATAGTTGGTTCAATAAAAAATCCTACAGAATCATCTCCGTTACCACCCCAGATAATTTCGGTATCAATGTCTGATTTAGCGAGGTTTATATAATTCATTATAGTATTAAAAGATTTTCTATCAATAACGGCACCAAGGAAATTTTCGAAATTAGAGATATCGCCCATTTTTACTTTTTTCATTTCTGACAACATTTTTTCTTTCAATTCAGGCCAAACTTTTTCTGAAATGTAAGCTCTGGAAGCAGCAGAACATTTTTGCCCCTGATATTCAAAAGCACCTCTTATAAGTCCAGTTACTGCTTCATCTATGTTAGCAGAATCATGAACGATTACAAAATTCTTACCTCCGGTTTCTCCTACTAACTTTGGATATCCTTTATACAAGTTCAGATTATCGGAAGTCGATTTCCACAGTTTATTAAATACTTCTGTAGATCCGGTGAAATGTATTCCTGCTAATTCATGATGTTTGAGTACAACTTCTGATATTTCCTGTCCTGAAGATGGGATAAAGTTGATAACTCCGTCCGGCAATCCAGCTTCCTGTAAAATTTTCATGAAATAATAATTTGATAAGATTGAAGTAGATGCCGGCTTCCATACAACTGTATTGCCCATAAGAGCCACCGAAGTTGTTAAATTAGCTGCGATGGCAGTAAAATTAAACGGTGTTATAGCTAAAACGAAACCTTCCAGAGGTCTGTACTCGATTCTATTCAAAGTGCCTGCAGTAGATTCGGGTTGTTGTTCAAATATCTGCGATGCAAAGAAAGAGTTGAATCTCAGAAAATCTACGGTCTCACAGATTGCATCAATTTCTGCCTGATGTGCTGTTTTGCTTTGACAGAGCATCGTGGTGGCATTTAGAAGATAGCGGTATTTCCCCGCAATCAGTTCCGCTGCTTTCATCATTATCGAGGCTCGCTCTACCCATGGATATTTGAGCCATTTCTCTTTAGCCCGCAAAGAGGCTTCAATTGCCATATTGATCTCTTTGGGAGTAGCAATGTGATAATCAGCCAAAGTTTGACTGTGGTTGTGAGGCATGACTACTTTTCCGGTTTTTCCAGTGTAGATTTCTTTTCCATTGATGATTAAAGGAATTTCAAGTCGCCTGTTAGAATGGGTTGCCAATTCGTTAACAAGCAGTTTTCGTTCAGACGAACTCGCTGAATAAGCCCTAACTGGTTCATTTTGCGGTGCTCTGAAATAATAAGTAGAATTGTTCATTGTTCCCCCTTTGATACAATGAGGGAAAGAAGAAATAATATTATTTACGTTCATCTTCTTTCCAAATTTGATATTTCAGCAATATAATGATCTTGCATGTTATCACGGGAGGCATAACCGTTTCCGTTTATACCCATCGGTTATGAATTCATGGCAATCGCTTTAGAATCCAAAACTCGAAAATGATGAAGCCAATTTTTATAAGTAGTTAATGGTGTCAAGCACCTATATTTACTATTTAATAAAAAGAATTGGAAAACCCTAAAGCAAATAAAGCAAGCAATGTTTTCTGATAATATTGAAAATTTTAAATTACTCCAATAAAAATATTTCCTAATGAGTAAAGTTATAGACTAACGACTGAAATTTCTTAATACATGGTCGGATCATTCTCTTGCGGGACTTCGGGCATATACAACTGAAGTCATTCCGAATACTTTCAGGATAAGGGACTCCTGACAATCAGGAAACATTATGCGGCAAATATTTCTTGACTGAAAAACAGAGAATAAAATTTTGCTTACGCAAATGGGGCATTAGCTCAGCTGGGAGAGCGCCACACTGGCAGTGTGGAGGTCAGCGGTTCGATCCCGCTATGCTCCACCATTTATTATCCAACTACTCTGAAAAACATTTTTAATATACAAAACACTTTACAAAAGAAACCGTATTTTTAACAGAGAATTATTTCATCTGAGAGGCAGATATGAAGAAACTAATCACAATATTTTTTGCACTCCTTTGGGTCATGTTTGTAAATGCGCAAACCCTAAGGCAGGCTTTCGAGATGGCAGAACCCGGTGAGTTAAACGGTATTAGTTACAACAAAGTAATTATTCTAAATACCGGACAGATTTATACTGGTGGGTTGCTCATCGGGAAGTCACTAAATACTAACGAGTATGAACTTTATGGAGAAGATGGCTGCAATGTTATAATTGTGGGTAATGGCGCAATTATTGATCTACAGGGTGAACAGCTATGTATTTCGTATTGTGATAACAGATTGGACATAAGTGATTGTGTGATTATCAACGGAAATATCAGATATCGTGGAATTACTGCAGACCTATATGAGCTTCAACCGTTTGGATCGGTTAAATATGTGACCATGTACAAACCCCATGATTATGGAATTAGACTACAGGGTACCGGTGAAGGAATAACTTTGGAAAGAAACATTGTGGTGGATGCCCAGAATACTGGCTGGGATTATATCTATACAAATGGATATTCAACATCATGGTTACCTACAGGTCTAAATTATGCTCCATCAATCCAAATGGAAGTCTATGGTTTTCCTACAT
Organism: Candidatus Cloacimonadota bacterium; assembly: GCA_028690365.1. Classification (GTDB taxonomy): domain Bacteria; phylum Cloacimonadota; class Cloacimonadia; order Cloacimonadales; family JAQVBK01; genus JAQVBK01. The sequence goes on along the minus strand of JAQVBK010000005.1, from coordinate 15,941 downwards.
TGATTGACAATTGGAGTTTCCATTCAGCAGATTCTCTCAATACCCAATTACTAAGACAATTTGGCTTGCTCTGAGAGTATGGCTGAGTCGTGCCTACGGCATGGGAAGAGGCCGGGTTGCCTCCTTCAAACAATATAATAGGTGAAGATCCTCAACTGATTGATCCGGAAAATGGAGATTACCGACCAGCACCGGGTTCTCCGGCAGTTAATTATGGGTGTCAGACCTGGGGAGAACCGTTAATTCAAATCCACAATCTCCCAAGCATCTCGCCAAAAAAAGATTTTGGTTTCAGAAGAAGTCTGATCGAAGTCTCCGGAGAGATTGCTGGAGATGAGTTCTGGAATGCCGATACGATTAGAGTAACCGGAGAATTGTCAATCCTATCGGATGCTGTTTTGACCATTGCTCCCGGAACTGTTGTCGAGTTCAATGATTTTTACGGAATCCATGTACTCGGAACAATATATTCTGAAGGAACAGTTGATGAACCGATTCTTTTTATCAGCAGATATCCCTTCCTTTTCGATTTTGATGAACAAACTATGGGTAGCTGGAAGGGAATTACTTTTGATTATCCTTCAGCGCTGAATGAAACATCTTTATTCAAATATACTACTTTTGAGTACGCAAAAGCTTTATCTTCAGATGCTTATGGTGGAGCATTGTCGATTAAGGGCAGCTTCAATCTGGAAATAAAAAATTGTATATTCCGCAATAACTATGCTCATTATGGTGCTGCAATTTTCACAGAAGGCTTTGCCAATCCTGTTATTTCCGGGAATCTTTTCTACAATAACTATGCTCTGGTTGCCGGATCAGCCTTATATTTTCTGGATTCATATCCTAAAGTTATCAATAACACTATTGCAGGAAATACCCTTCTGAATGATCAATATGCTTATGATACGGCAGTAATTCACAATTTGTTATCTAAGCCTTCGATTCAAAACAACATTATTTGGCAAAATCCCACTAGTTTTTTTGAACCGATTCAGATTCGGGAGGGAAAGCCTTTCTATACAAGCTACAATTGTATTGAAGAAGGATATCCAGGTAAAGGTAACATTTCAGACAATCCAATGTTTTTTGATTTTGCTGACTGTGACTACCAACTCTCCGAATTATCTCCTTGCATAGATTCAGGTTTCTCTAGTAGAATCGAAAGCTATCTTGAAGATTGTGATCTGGCTGGAAATCAACGTATTGTGGATGGTTCCGATGATGGAATATCGGAAATTGATATAGGAGCTTTTGAATTTCAACCGTATATTGGTTCTGAAAACAATAACGTGGAATCAAGAGTGGAATTAATGATTTACCCTAATCCTTTTAGATTGAGTTCAGAAAGAACGGGGAATAACCCGATGCTTAGATTCTCCCTAAAAGAAAAAACTAATGTTGATATTAAAATCTACGATATTAAGGGCAGAAAAGTTGATACTGTTTTTACAGGAATTAAGAACTTTGGTAATCACGAAGCGATTTGGAAGATAAATGGGAAAAAAGGGAAAATTGCTTCGGGGATATATTTTGCAGTAATTAAAACAGACAGGAATTCTTCTGCGAGAAAGTTGATTATACTAAAATGACAGGTTAGGGAGATGAAAGAAACCGAATTGACTAAGTGGATTGAAAAAATCAACAAAGAAAACGCTTCAATCGATCTGACTGATGAGTTTGAAACTTGTCTTAGGCAGACCGAAGCTGATTTCAAATGGGAAAGAGTCAATGAGGAATTTATTACTATCGAAACCGAGACTATTAAACTCAAAAAAAAAGAAGTCAGAAATGCATTGAGAGTATCAGAGTTAAGCGAACTCAATGCTAAATTACTAATGAAAACAGCATTTGATTGTATCAAGAAGAGAACTGGAAAGAACCGAAAAGCATATTTCTATAAAATTATTGCTTCACCGGTTAAATGGGAGAGAATAGATCAAGTTGGTGACAACAGTAAAGGTTATCGTCACTTGAAATTGCAATACCTTACGATTACCGATGATGAAATAAACAAATTACGCAAAGAAATCAAGATAAAGAATGAGAAAAAAAGAAAGGAGATGGAGAAAGAACTTGCTGCAAAAGAATTGGATAAAAAAGCTGAATCAGAAATATCTTCATAGTAGTGTATTGATTTCTGCAGGGAAAGAAGTAATTTGAAAACTCCAAGTCCATTAATCATTCTGTTTCATGGATAGTAAAAGGCAATATTGTAAATAATTTTATCAATAGAAAACACAAATTTTGTCAGAGATACCTACTGCGGAACAGTTACGGACATTGAGAAATATATCTAACTCTTTTATTTATAATAGATAAGAAAAAAATCTTTACAAAGAAACCGCCAAACTTTTTTTTGCAAAAAATATACAGGAGGAAGAAATGGGACTAAAACCCGAAGCCAAAACGGCAATTATGGCAGAGTTTAAACTCCATGATTCAGATACGGGCTCCCCAGAAGTTCAAGTAGCTTTACTGAGTCAACGAATCAAGGATTTAACTGAGCATCTCAAAGTACACAAGAAAGATTTTCATTCCAGAAGAGGTCTTCTTAAGATTATCGGACAACGAAGAAGATTACTCAACTACATCATGAAGGCGGACATTGAGCGCTACAGAAAATTAATCAGTGCTCTGGGATTAAGAAAATAGCATTATGAAAGGGGAGATTTCCCCTTTTTTTATTTTAAGGAGAATAAATGCACAATTTTGATATAAAAAAGAAATCAATCACAATTGCCGGAAGAGAACTCTCTCTAGAAACCGGCAGAATGGCGAAACAAGCTAACGGAGCTGTCTTTATGGTAATAGGTGGCACCAGTTTACTGGCTACTGCAACCTGTTCAAAAGATGCGAATATGGAACTGGATTTCTTCCCGTTAACGGTAGATTACATAGAAAAAATGTATGCAGCCGGGAAGATTCCGGGGGGATTTATAAAAAGAGAAGCTAAACCATCGGTTAATGCCACTCTTAATGCCAGGCTAATTGACAGGGCAATCAGACCTCTTTTCCCTGATGGGTTCAGAAACAATGTACATATAGTGATAACGGTACTCTCTTATGACGGTGAAAATGATCCGGGAATCATGGCTTTAACAGCCACTGCGGCTGCACTGGGAATTTCAGATATTCCTTTTCATGGACCTGTTGCCGGAGTTTCTGTTGGTATTATTAATGATGAAATAGAAATCTATCCAACTATTGAGCAGATGACTCAATCAAAACTTGACCTTGCTGTGGCTGGAACAGAAACCTCAATAGTTATGATTGAATCCGGAGCATCCGAAATTTCTGAGGAAATGATGTTGGAAGCAACTTATAAAGGACATGAGGAAATCAAAAAGATTAATCGTTTTCTCAAAGAATTTATTGCTGAAGCCGGCAAAGAGAAGCTCGAGATTGAACTTGATATAATCCCGAAAAATATTCTTGAAACAATTCAGAATGAATTTGGCAGAGAAATAAGTTCTGCAGCACATTTGCTTGGTAAACTGGAACGATATGAAGCATTTGATAATCTGAAAGCAAGAACTTTGGAATTCTTCAAAGAGAAAATGACTCCGGAAGAATTTGAGATATCTCAAAAACATATAAAATCAGGGTATGAAAACACTTTAAGGAAATTTGTCAGGGAAGCAATTTTGTTTGACAATCATAGAGTTGACGGCAGAACAATGGATGAAATCAGACCTATTACCTGCGAAGTCGACATACTTCCACGGGTTCATGGCTCAGCTCTTTTCACAAGAGGAGAAACTCAATCATTGGGCACTGTTACTGTAGGCGTTGGCTCTGATGAGCAAATAATTGATGGATTGGAAACAGAATACAAAAAAACTTATTTTCTCCACTATAATTTCCCACCCTTCAGTGTTGGTGAAGCAGGTGGATTGAGACCTCCGGGAAGAAGAGAACTCGGACACGGTGCTCTCGCCGAAAGAGCTTTGATGCCGGTGATTCCCGATAAAAGCAAATTTCCCTATACAATAAGAATAGTCTCGGAGATTCTGGAGTCTAATGGTTCATCGTCAATGGCAACTGTTTGTAGCGGTACACTTGCACTAATGGCAGCCGGTGTTCCCATAAAAAAACCGGTAGCAGGTATAGCTAACGGACTTATTCTTGAAGGTGATAAATTTGTAGTTCTAACCGATATTATGGGTTTGGAAGATCATCTGGGAGATATGGATTTCAAGGTTACCGGAACTGATGAAGGTATTACTGCAATGCAGATGGATATCAAGATAGAGGGAATTACAAAAGAAATTATGACGATTGCTTTAGCTAAAGCTAAGACTGCCAGACTTTATATTCTGGATCAGATTAAGAAAACAATCAATACTACCAGAAAAGAACTTTCACCTTTTGCTCCCCGAATTGAAGTAATCTCTATACCTACTGATAAGATTGGCGAACTCATTGGTCCCGGCGGGAAGATGATTAAACGCATAATTGAGGAAACTGGAGTACAGATTAACATTGATGATGACGGATCTGTTTCAGTTGCTTCAACATCAAGAGAAGCAATGGATAATGCTATTGAAATTATCCATGCAATTGTAGATGTCCCTACGGTAGGGAAAATCTATGAAGGCGTTGTTTTTCGTATAGAATCTTATGGCGTTTTCGTGAAATTCATGAGCGGTTTCAAAGATGGAATGGTTCATATTTCTAATATACACACATCACGTGTCTCCCGAATTGAAGATTTTATCAAAATCGGAGATAAAGTTAAAGTACAGCTTATGGGAATCGACAAAGGGAAGATAAGTCTTTCTATGAAAGGAATCGAAGGGAACCCTGAACCCCCAAAACAGTCTTCTAAAAACAGAGAAAATAAAGAAGAAAATTAACGCTTAGGGTCAGAGAAACCCGTAAGAGGTACCTATGAAAAATAGAATTAAAGATATAAATCTGGCTGCGTTCGGACACAAGGAAATTGAGCTTGCTGAAATTGAAATGCCGGGTTTAATGGCACTAAAAGAAAGGTATTCCGAACAAAAACCTCTTGCCGGAGCCAAGATTACCGGAAGTCTTCACATGACTGTTCAAACCGCGGTTTTGATAAAAACTTTGGTTGCTCTGGGTGCTGAAGTCAGATGGGCAAGTTGTAATATCTTTTCTACCCAAGATCACGCTGCAGCAGCAATTGCAGATATGGGAGTATCTGTTTTTGCCTGGAAAGGTGAAACTCTGGAAGAATACTGGTGGTGTACCAAAAATGCTTTATTGTTTGAAGAAGCAGGTCCGGATCTGATTGTTGATGATGGCGGTGATGCAACCCTTATGGTTCATGAAGGAGCCAGACTGGAAAAGGAATACAAGAAAAACGGAGTTCTTCCGGTACCGGACAATTCAAATAATGATATTCTGGAATTACACAAATCGATCATTGCTGATTTGCAAAAATTTCCGTATCGATGGCAGAAAATAGCTACCAAAATTAAAGGAGTTAGTGAAGAAACCACTACCGGAGTTCATCGTCTCTACCAGATGATGGAAAGCCAAAAACTCTTATTCCCTGCAATTAATGTAAATGATTCGGTAACTAAATCCAAATTTGATAATCTCTACGGCTGTCGTGAATCGTTAGCTGATGGAATTAAAAGAGGAACTGATGTAATGGTTGCCGGAAAAGTGGTTGTAGTATGTGGTTTTGGTGATGTCGGGAAAGGTTGTGCTCAGTCAATGAGAGGTTTTGGAGCCCGGGTGATTGTGACTGAAATTGATCCGATCTGTGCTTTACAGGCAGCAATGGAAGGATATGAGGTCAATCTGTTGGACAATGTGGTTGAACGGGGAGACATCTTTGTGACTGCTACAGGAAGCTGTAAAGTAATCAAAGTAGAGCACATGCAAAAAATGAAAGATAAAGCTATCGTATGTAATATTGGGCACTTTGACAGTGAAATAGAAGTCTACAGACTTTTGGCAACACCTGGTATACAGAAAATCAATGTAAAACCTCAGGTCGACGAGATAAAATTCCCTGATGGGCATTCAATTATTCTTCTCTCTGAAGGAAGATTGGTAAATCTGGGAAATGCAACAGGACATCCTTCTTTTGTAATGAGTAATTCCTTTACAAATCAGGTTTTGGCTCAGATTGATCTCTGGAGAAATAATTACGAGATTGGAGTTTATTGTCTTCCAAAAGAGCTTGATGAAGAAGTTGCAAGACTTCATCTTGAAAAACTTGGAGTAAAATTGACTATCTTGACACAAGAACAGGCAAATTACCTTGGTATTTCTGTTGAAGGTCCCTATAAACCTGACAATTACAGGTATTAATCAATAAAGACTGAATGGAGGAGCGTAAAGAATGTTGTTAGAGAAAATTAACAAGAAAGAAGCAAAAGTTGCAGTTATAGGCTTAGGCTATGTAGGACTGCCAATGGCGGTAACAGTTGCCAGAAAAGGTTATCAGGTAACTGGAATTGATGTCAGTAAATTCTGTGTAGAAAATGTAAACAAAGGGAAAAACTACATCGGTGATGTTGATGATAATGAGATGAAAAAATTGGTAGAGAATGGTATGCTAAAAGCTACTCACGATTATTCCGTCATAAAGGATATTGACGTGATCATGATTGCTGTTCCAACTCCACTAGATAAATATCATCAGCCTGATTCAAGTTATATAAAGGCTTCGACGGATTCTCTGGCTCAGCACTTGAAAAAAGATACTCTGGTGGTTCTGGAAAGTACAACTTATCCCGGCACTACTGAAGAAATAATTGTGAAGAAATTCAAAGAAATGGGTTTTGAAGCAGGAAAGGATGTTTTTATAGCATTTTCACCGGAAAGAGTTGATCCGGGTAATTTACAATATAAAACTCATAATACTCCCAAAGTTGTCGGTGGAGTAACAGAGAAGTGTAATCAAATCTCAAAAAAATTCTATGAAATGATTCTTGATGCAGAAGTATATCTTGTTTCATCTCCTGCTGTAGCAGAGATGGAGAAAATTTACGAGAATACTTTCAGAAATATCAACATTGCCCTTGCCAATGAGATGACAATTCTCTGTGAAAAAATGAAAATCGATATCTGGGAAGTAATTGAAGCTGCAAAAACCAAACCTTATGGATTTATGGCTTTTTATCCGGGACCGGGAGTAGGTGGTCATTGTATACCTATTGATCCTTTCTATCTGACCTGGAAAGCCAGAGAATATAACTATCATACCAGATTGATTGAACTGGCTGGTGAGATCAATATGGCAATGCCTGAATTTGTAGTAAACAAAGCTGTCAGAATGCTAAATCAGAAAGGTATAGCTATTTCTAAAGCAAAAATCCTTCTCCTGGGAGCTGCATACAAAAAAGATATCGAAGACATGAGAGAATCACCAATTGAAAACGTAATAGTTGAACTTGAAAAAAGTATGACTACCTTCGATTACAATGACCCTCATGTACCATGTTTTAAAAATGAGCTCAATGGTAAAACTTATAAATCAGTTTCTTTAGATAAAATCTCGGATTATGATCTTGTAATTATTATTACTGATCATAGTAAATACGATTATAAAGATATCATCAACAAAGCACAACTCGTTCTGGACACCAGAGCAGTAACAAAAGGCATCAAATCGGAAAAAGTAGTGAAGCTGTAGTTTCATGGAGAGAAATTCAAGTTTTCGTTCTGATGAGATTCTGGAATTGTATGGCGACTTAAGTCCATCGGAAGATGATCTTCGATGGACTGTTGTTCATACAAAACCTAAACGTGAAAAGAAACTGGCGGAATATGCTCTAAAAAATCACATTTTTTACTATCTTCCCTTGATGGAAAGTATCAGATTATATCAATATCGAAAAGTTACTTTCACTAAACCTATGTTTTCAGGCTACTTCTTCGTAAAATGTAATTTCAAGCAGCAGCAAATTCTTGTTAATTCCGGGCATATTGTAAATTTTCTGAAAATTGACTCAGAGAGTGAGTTTCTGAGCGACTTGCATCAAATAAAGTCTACACGTGATATGCAAGCAGAGTTTTGTCCGCATCCTTATCTGGAATCAGGGCTAACTGTGAAATTTACTAAGGGACCTTTCAAGGGTGTTTCCGGGTTAATTAAAGAAGTGTCGAAATCGAACGAAGTTGTTCTGCAGATAAAGATGTTGAGACAGGCTGTTTCAATGAAAGCTGATCCTGCAGACTTAGTTATAATTCAACCTTATGAAAATTAATAAATGAGGAAAATATGAAAATTTTGGTCACTGGTGGCGCAGGTTTTATTGCTTCACACGTAGTGGACGAGTATATAAAAAACGGACATGATGTTGTAATTGTAGACAATCTCAGTACGGGTTCTACAGAGAATATTAATCCCCTGGCAAAGTTTTACCTGATGGACATCGCCAGTCGTGAGCTGGAAAAGGTTTTTGAAATTGAAAAGCCTGACATTGTTAATCACCATGCGGCTCAGATAAGTGTTCCGGTTTCAGTTAAAGATCCGATTCTGGATGCTCAAACCAATGTACTCGGATTAATTAATCTGCTGCAAAACTGTATAAAATTCAATACTGGTAAGATAATTGTTATTTCATCCGGCGGAGCAGTTTATGGAGAAGCTGATGAATATCCGACATCCGAAAACTACCAGCCTGAACCTTTGTCTCCGTATGCAATCAATAAGTTTGTTGCGGAGAAATACCTCTTTTTTTATCAACATCAATACGGTTTAAAATATACTGTTCTCAGATATGCGAATGTGTTTGGTCCCAGACAAGTTCCACATGGAGAAGCAGGCGTCGTTTCAATTTTCATTGAAAATATTCTTATGGATAAAAAGAGTTATCTATATGCATTTGCGGAAGAACCTGATGGAATGATAAGGGATTATGTCTTTGTCAGGGATGTAGTAAAGGCTAATCTACTGGCACTTTCAACTGGAGACAATGATAATTTTAATATTGGAACAAACCGTGAGACATCTACCGGAGAACTTTTCAGGGAAATAAGCAGACAGATGAATTATTTTGTAGCGCCAATTCCAGGACCTGCACGACCGGGAGATATCAGAAAAAGTTGTCTGACAAATCAAAAAGCTAAACTCGGTTTAGGCTGGAAACCACAATATTCGCTGGAAAAAGGCATTGGAGAAACAATAGATTTTTTCAGTACGAAATTTCAAAAAAACTTCGTTTAAATTCAATTTAGATTTTCTAAATTGAATTAATGACTTCTAAAATTGTAACTCAGCAAAGGAGAGATTATGACATTATCAGCTGATGCAGGCAATGTAAAAGATTTTAATACTTCTGCCTATAAGAACAAAATTATGATAATTCTGATTATCATAATTGCAGGTGTATTTATAGGAACGGGTCTGTATACCGTCCAGCCTGAAGAGGTCGGTGTGATCCAGCGTTTTGGTAAATTTAACCGTCTGTCTGAACCAGGATTAAGGTTCAAGATTCCTTTGGGAATTGAGACTTTAACGAAAGTAAAAGTTAAACATGTTTTTAAAGAAGAGTTTGGATTCAGAACAATAGAACTTGGTAAACAAAGTAGATACTCTACAAAAGATTATACCTATGAATCACTTATTTTAACAGGTGACCTCAATATTGCTGATGTAGAGTGGATTGTGCAGTATCAAATAAAAGATCCGGCAGCTTATCTTTTCAATGTCAGAGATGTTGAAGAAAGCATTCGTAATTTATCAGAGTCAACTATCAGGCAGATTATTGGAGACAGAAGTGTGGATGAAGCTATCGTTCTTAGTCGACAAGATATTGCTTATCAGGCAAAACTTCTTTTACAGAGTTATCTGGATGATTATGGAACAGGGATTGATGTGGTTACTATAAACTTGCAAAATGTAAATCCACCAGTTCCGGTTCAGCCGGCGTTCAATGATGTAAATGCTGCTTTGCAGGAAGAAGAACGAATTGTGAATGAAGCTCAGCGCAAATACAATGATGAAATACCCAAAGCGAGAGGTATTGCGAAACAAGTAATTGAACAGGCAGAAGGTTATGCTATCAACCGCACCAATAGAGCAAGTGGTGATGCCGAAAGATTCATTCAGGTTTTGCAGGAATACACCAAAGCTAAACAGGTTACCAAAAAAAGAATGATGCTGGAAACATACGAAGAAGTGCTTCCATTAGTCGAAAAAATCTACATTGTAGATGAAAATCAGAAAGGATTGCTGCCAATTCTCAATCTTGACAAGGGGGCAAAATGAAAAGAATCACATTACTAATTGTTGCAGTAATACTTATTATTGTCGGGGCTAATTCATTTTTCATCCTTAGTGAGACAGAACAGGCAATTATTACTCAGTTTGGTGATCCCGTAGGCGGAAATTATCAGGAAGCGGGTATTTACGGAAAAATTCCCTTCATACAAAAAGTACACCTTTTTGAAAAAAGAATTCTTCAGTGGGATGGGGAACCGAATCAAGTTCCAACCGCAGATAAGAAATTTATCTGGATAGATACTTTCGCCAGATGGAGAATTGAAGATCCTTTGCTTTTCTTTCAAACCACCAGAAGTGAAAGATTCGGACATAGTCGCCTTGATGACATTATAGATGGAATAACCAGGGATATCGTTTCCCTGCACGATTTGATAGAAATTGTCAGAAATTCTAATAGGGAAATGCAATTCACAATAGATTTTGATAGCAGTTTTTACGAAGACCTGGGAGCTGAAATAAAAGTTGGAAGGAAAAAAATTGCAGACTCTATATGTGTTCAATCAAAACCTGTAATGAAGCAATTTGGTATAGAATTGGTGGATGTTCAGATTAAAAGAGTAAACTACATCGATCAGGTTAGAACACAAGTCTACCAGAGAATGAGTACCGAAAGACAGAAAATTGCAGCTAAATACAGATCCAGGGGAGAGGGAAGGGCTGCTGAAACACTTGGTAAGATGGAAAGAGAACTGAATAGTATTAACTCAGAAGCATACAGACAAGCTCAGGAAATAATCGGAAAAGCAGACGCCGAAGCAAGCAATATCTATGCAAATGCTTATAATCGTGATCCCGATTTCTACGAATTCCTGAAGACTCTTGAAACTTATAAAAAGACAATAAACGACAAAAATATATTGATTTTGGGTACAGACAGCGATTATTACAAGTTTCTTAAGAAATGAAGTAGTCTCTGAAATAGTACATTAAGGAGTTAGTAAATGAAATTGACAGTTATTGGTACCGGATATGTCGGATTGGTTACCGGAACATGTTTTGCAGAAATGGGCTATAATGTCATCTGTGTTGATAACGACCAGTCCAAAATCGATTTATTGAATAATGGCGGAATCCCAATATATGAGCCGGGACTGGAAGAAATGGTGAAAAGAAATACAGCAGAAGGTAGATTGAGTTTTACTTCTGATATTAAGACTGCTGTAGAAAATTCATTGATTTGTTTCATTGCAGTGGGAACTCCTCCCGGTGAAGACGGTTCAGCAGATTTGCAGTATGTTTTGGCTGTAGCTAAAAATATAGCTACCTATATGAATGACTACAAAGTAGTTGTGGATAAGTCTACTGTACCGGTAGGAACTGCCGATTTAGTTGCTGAAGTAATGCAGAAAGTGCTGGATGAACGAAAAGTTAATCTGGAGTTTGATGTTGTCTCCAATCCTGAATTTCTGAAGGAAGGTATGGCAATTGATGATTTCATGAAACCGGACAGAGTAATTGTGGGAGCAAATAATGTGAGAGTGGCTGAACTTATGAAGATGCTATACTCGCCTTTCAACCGAAATTCTGACAGGGTTGTCATTATGTCTGTTCGTTCAGCCGAAATGACTAAATATGCAGCCAATGCGATGTTAGCAACCAAAATTTCTTTCATGAACGATATTGCTCAATTGTGCGAAAAATTGGGCGCAGATGTTGCAGAAGTCAGACACGGAATCGGTTCTGACACGCGAATTGGTTACAAGTTTATCTATCCTGGCGTAGGATATGGTGGAAGCTGTTTTCCCAAAGATGTTAAAGCATTGATACAGATGGCAAAAGAAGTAGGATCTTCTGCACGCGTTCTCAAAGCTGTTGAAGAGGTTAATGAGGATCAGAAAAAGGTATTGGTAGGTAAAGTTAAAAACCATTTTGGAGAGAATCTTTCAGGTAAGACTTTTGCAGTTTGGGGATTGGCTTTTAAGCCACAAACAGATGATATGAGAGAAGCTCCGGCAATTGAAATTATAAATGGGCTGACTCAGGCAGGGGCAAAAATCCGGGCATTCGATCCGGTTGCCACAGAAACTGCAAAACAGGTTTTTGCAGACAATAACGGAATTGAGTATGTCAAAGGGAATTATGAAGCATTGGTAGATGCAGATGCTTTGATTCTGGTGACAGAATGGCATCAGTTTAGAAATCCTGACTTCGAAAAGATGAAAAAAATAATGAAAGAAACTGTTATCTTTGACGGAAGAAACCAGTACGATCCTCAGAAAATGAGAAGTCTGGGATTTACATATTTTGGTATAGGCAGATTGTAGTTTGGCTTTGGAAGTATCTGACCGGGATTTTCAATGGATGAAGCTGGCTTTGCAGCTGGCAAAAGAAGCTTTTGATAAAGATGAAGTACCGGTGGGAGCTGTTCTGATCAGAGATGGAACTGAACTGCTCGCAGCTGACCATAACCGAACTGCAGAACTGAAAAATTCTCTGGCGCATGCCGAGAAATTAGTGATTGAAAGAGCGTTGCAGGACGGACTTAAATATCTGAGTGATTGTACATTGTATGTTACTCTGGAGCCCTGCATAATGTGTAGCGGATTAATTATCTTGTCAAGAATACCCAGGATAATTTTTGGTGCTCATGATTCCAAGGCAGGATGTGTTGGTTCTATTTACAATGCTCTGCGTAACAAAGATTTTAATTGGAATCCCGAAGTTTGTAGTGGACTATTGGCTGAAGAATCAGCTGCCTTGTTAAGAGATTTTTTTAAGAAAAAAAGATAGCGGAGAGTTGCCGGAGTGGTTGAACGGGACGGTCTCGAAAACCGTTGTGGATTTACGTCCACCCAGGGTTCGAATCCCTGACTCTCCGCCAGTATTTTATCCACTACTATTATTGCTGTAGCTAGCTATTGGGTTCGAATCCCTGACTCTCCGCCAGTTTTTTATCCCCAACATTATTTCTGTAACCAGCTATGGTCTCTAATTCCCTATTCTCCCCAAGTTTGAAACCGGAGCAGATACATTTCACCCTTTTTCCTGCTTAAACATTAGTTAAAAAGTACTTTACAAAAATAGAATGTAAACAATTTTGCGTCAGTTCATTTATTAAGGTATAGTTTTGCTACTCGTTAGCTGGAGAGTAGCACAGGTTTGAGATTAAATCAAGAACTTCTTGGATATAAGAATTCTGAAACTTCCGAAATTATGTGCTCACATAAAAACATCAGCAAAAGGCAGGATGAAGAGTCTATTAGATAATGGGGTAAAGTGAACCAAGAAGTGCAAATTCACTAAGGAGCATATAGAAATGAATTTAAAAACAAATCAAAATGAAGCAGATTTTTACCAAAAATACAAAGGGCATATCAATCTTGCAATTGAGATCTACAAATTTCTTAAAGACAATTACAACACTGATTTCTCTGAAGAAATGAAAGAACGATTTGAAAGTATAAGTAATAAGCGATACACAATTGCAGTTTTAGGAAAGGTAAAATCAGGGAAATCTACATTTATAAATGCACTACTGCAAGAGGAGCTTCTTCCCACCGGTGTTCTTGAGACAACCGCAGCCATCATTGAGATACACTATAGTGAGAATAAATCTCTTTCTGTAGAATATCTGGATGGAAATACCATAACATTCCATGATGGTAATATTAAAGCAAAGTTAGAAGAAATTACGGTTAGAAGAGATGATAATCTACCATTGTTTCAAATAAATCGTTTTTTAAAAAAAAATTATGACTCCTCAAAGAAAGAAGTTACCTATACAGATAATGATTTTCGCAGCCTAATAGATAAAGAGTTACCAGCACCGTTTAAGCAAAAGGGTGAGGATATCGAGAACAATATAAAGCAATATATAGACTCAAATAAAAATGGTGCCAAAATACCTGTAAAAATCCAACTCCATTATCCTCATCGTTTTAAACTTAAAGAGACTATTATAGTAGACACTCCCGGACTTGAAACAATCAGTGGACTTGATGCAGAAACTAAGGAATACATATCTAAAGCAGATGCTATTCTGTATTTACATAAGGACGATCCCGCAGAAAAAACTCTTTATGATTTTGTAAAAAGTGGAATATCAAAACTTGCAGAGAATAACACATTTATATTGTTACCTACGACAGATGTAGAGAGACTAAAATTTAGAGAGAAGATTCTTGAAAACACGAAACATAATTTACCAAAGGAATACCATGATAATAAAATTTATGTTATCGACAGCATACAAGAATTAAGCAGACAAAAGATTAAGGATTACAAAAATGAGTGCGAAGATAAAAAGACAGAATATGATATATTTGATTTTGTTAATAAACTTGCTCTACATTATCGTGCTGCTTGCCTCCTTGCTGAAGACGAATCAAAAAAAGACCCAATAAAATTTCAAACTCTCCTTGAAAAATATTCAAACTTTGACACCTTTGAAACCAAATTGAATGCTTTTTTAGGAAATGCCCTCAATGAACAACTCAGAGGTTTTCTAAATGAAATGATAAAAAAGCTTGAAGAACAGAAAGACTCCATTTCAGAACAAATCAAAGAAAAACGTGCGCTGACCATTGAAACTCAATGGTTTTTTCAGCAACAAAATGATTTGAACAACAAGTGCATGGAACTCGAAACCATGTATAAGGATTTAACCGAAAAAAAACAAAAACTTCATACCCAGAAAAAAGGGGAACTTCAAAAGGAATTCACTAAAACATTAAAAACCATTGAATGTTGTAAGAAAAATTATGATGATTTAATTAACGATTTTAATGTATTTCTCCAAAATCAAAAAGTAACGATAGTAGTTCATAAGAAAAATTGGTTTACTGATAAACAGCTATGTTTGATTAAGAAATTCTCTGAAGGACTTTTCAATTCTACGGAATCACAGATAAATTCAATGAAGAGCATTATTTCTTCAATTTTTGCATCAACATCTTCTGGATTAAAAAGCATATCACTGGAATCTTATGAGAAGCTGACCCAAAAAATGCTTCAATTTGGAATTGAAACTCAACCAATTAATGAGCATAGAGAATACTCAATTGGAAATATTGATTTTGAAGGAAAATTAGGTTTTGACCATCTATTTATTTCAGAAAAAAGAAATCCTAATGAAATGAATCTAAGTTTTGTTGAGAAGTATATCTATCGCAGTTATTCAAAAGATAAAAGTAAAGAATTAATCCTTGAAGACATATCAAGGTATATAGATGCACAATCTGCTCAACTTATGAAAGAACTAGAAGAATATAGAAATTCATTAGAAGATAATATCGGAAAGTTATCCGAATTTTACAGTAACGAAGCACAATCATACAAGAATGTTTATACTGAGTATTTTAAGAATCAACAAACCGAACTGGATATCAAAAAGTCCAAAGACAAAAGAATACGAGATGAGATTGTTGGATTAAACGGAAAAAAAACAGATATAACAGCAAAAATTGATAAATGCATAGATACAATTGGAGAAGTATAATATGGATCAGGATACAAAAGGAATAATACCTAAAAATAACGAAGAAGCGATTCAAAATGGTGCTAAGGAACTGAATACAATTTTTGAAAATGTTCTCCCATGGACTCTGGAAACAGAGAGTTCAGAAATGTTGCTTAAAGCACATACATTACAAGATTCAGAGAAAATTGTTGCCTTTCTCAATTCATTTTACCTTTTTAAGGTTACTGAAATATCAGTTTCAGAATCTGTTGATGATATTCCCGAACTCATATACAAACGGCAACAGGCTTTGATAACAGCAGC
>JAQVBK010000004.1 GCA_028690365.1 Candidatus Cloacimonadota bacterium | reverse complement strand
ATTCCTTTGCCGGAACCAGAGGAAATGATATCGGGGTAACGCTCTCGCAAAAAATAGAAAACCATGAATCGGTTAAACTCTGGTCAAACAGCACTGCTCTCTATGTTTTCTTTGATAAAAAAGTAGGAGTTGTTAAAGACGGAGTCTACAAACTCATAATACCTGAAATTATCTTGAATGCAGCCGGTGCCAGAGAGAAATTTCTTAAATTCCAGGGCAATACTCTGGCAGGTATTTACGGAGCCGGTGCATTTCAGACTCTGGTAAATCGTGATTTGGTCAGACCCACAAACAGGCTTTTTATAGTGGGTGGTGGAAATGTTGGTTTAATAGCCGGTTATCACGCTTTGCAGGCAGGAATCGAAGTTGTAGGACTAGTGGAAGCTATGCCTAAAGTCGGCGGTTACAAAGTACATGCTGACAAACTCCAGAGACTGGGAGTTCCTATCTACACTTCCCATACTGTGCTTTCCGCTAATGGTGAAGAATCTGTAGAATCAATCACCATTTCCGCTATTGACAATAAATTCAAACCCATTAAAGGCACAGAGAAAACCTTCAAATGCGACACATTACTCATTGCAGTGGGTCTTGAATCCGTAAATGAGTTCACGGATGAGGCAGAAAAAGCCGGAGTTAAAGTATTCTCTGCCGGAGATGCAGGAGAAATTGCCGAAGCTTCTTCTGCAATGTTTAATGGTAAAATTGTCGGACTAAAAATCGCTTCCGAACTTAAACCAGGAGTAGCAAAAATTCCCGATAGTTGGTATCAGAAAGCTGAAATACTAAAGAAACATCCTGGCAAATTCATTGATTATCAGAAGGTTAGAAAAGAAAAGGGAGTAATGCCGGTAATACATTGTCTTCAGGAAATTCCCTGCAATCCCTGTTCTACATCCTGTCCAACCAAGGCAATCAGGATGGATGGAGACCCAATATTGGGATTCCCCAGATTTGACGGAAACTGTATCGGTTGTGGACAATGCGTTGCCATTTGTCCGGGATTGGCAATAACTCTGGTAGATTATCGCAAAGATGAAGATAACCCCACTGTAACAATGCCATATGAAATAATGAATCACAAACTCAGTATCGGAGACAGTTTACAGGTTGTAGACATTACCGGTAACCCTCTTGCTGAGTTACAAATAGATTCAATTTCCGACAACAAGAAGAATAAAATGCAATTGATTAAGATAAAATCTCCTGCCGAACTGGCACATAAGATCGCCGGATTCCGTATTCAGCCGGTGGAAATAACCCTTCCGGAAAAAGAAACAATCATACCGGAAAAAACCGATGACAACACCATGGTTTGCCTTTGTGAAAGAGTAACTGCCGGCGAGATTCGTACACTTATCCAAAAAGGAGTTACTGATATCAATCAAATCAAAGCTATCACCAGAATGGGTATGGGTCCTTGCGGTTCAAAAACCTGTGATAATCTTACCAGGCAGATTTTCAGGGAAGAGGGAATCCCCTATGAAAATATCAAAGAAAACACCCGCCGTCCAATTTTCGTAGAAATCCCTCTGGTAAAATTTTCTGATGGAAAAAAGGGAGGCAATAATGTCCAATAATTACGATGTAATAATTATCGGTGCCGGCTCTGTCGGCGTTCCGTCAGCTCTTTCACTGGCAAACAAAAAGCTCAGTGTCTTAGTAATTGATTCACTTCCTTCTCCCGGTCAAGGTGAAAACAAGAAAGCTATTGGCGGAATCAGAGCTACTCACTCGGATAAAGGAAAAATCAGAATTTCTCAACGCAGTATAGAAATTTTCTCTACCTGGAAAGAGAAATACGGAGATGATATTAACTGGTTGAGCAACGGCTACAGCTATCCTGCCTACAACGAACATGACGAACAGATGCTCAAAGAACTTCTGAAAATTCAGCACTCCTTCGGTCTGAATATTGACTGGCTTTCACCAGAAGATTATGCAGAATTGGTTCCAGGTATAAACAAAAACAATCTCAGGGGATCAACTTATTCTCCCGAAGATGGAAGCGCTTCTCCCCTGCTGTCGATCAACGCCTTTTACTTTCAGAGTAAAAAAGCAGGTGCAGAATACAAGTTTGGTGAAACAGTTACAGAGATTAAGACAAGTAATAATAAAATTATAGAAATTGTCACCGATAAGGGCAGGTACAGCTGCGGATACCTGATAAACTGCGCCGGAAGCTTTGCCGCAAAAATCGGGAAGATGCTTAATTTGAATCTGCCCGTTGAACCTGATTATCATGAAGGTGGAATCACTGAGCCTGTAAAAAGATTCTTCGGTCCCATGGTTGTAGATATGCGTCCCCAACCTGATTCCAAAAATTACTATTTCTATCAGAATGCGGAAGGACAGGTGATCTTCTGTATTACCCCAAATCCGCCAATTCTACACAATTCCTTGGAGTCAACTTCAGTTTTCTTACCTCAGGTTGCCAAGAGAATGGTTGATCTTTATCCGCGACTGGGCTTACTAAAAGTGAGACGCACCTGGAGAGGCAGATACCCCATGACTCCGGACGGTTTCCCCATAGTCGGTAAAGTTAAGGAATATGACAATTACATCAACAATATTGGCATGTGCGGTCAGGGATTTATGCTTGGACCAGGACTCGGTGAGTTGGTACAACGATTGGTTACCGATGAAATAACTGATGAAGATGTTGAAGTTTTAAAAAGTTTCGACTTCTACAGAGATTTTTCCGGAATGGAAAAATTCAAATAATGATTTTACAGGCAAATTACAACAAAGGCTGCTTCTGCAGCTTTTGTTTTTTAGCCTCAGTTAATCAGATTTTATGAAAACTTCTCTCCCCTATGGAAATGACAGTTAAGTAATAGACATCCCTGATGTAAATGTAGAATTTCTTCATAACACTCTCGATAATAATGCTTTAACTGATATTGAAGCTAGTTTTATTGATGCGTTGGAGAATCCTGTCTCTTCTGAATCATTAAAATCTTTTTTTTCGAAAAGAAAAGAAATGAAAACTGTAATTATTGTAAGTGATAACACTCGCGCCAATCCCTATAAATCTACTTTAACATTGCTGGTAAATTATCTGATAGAATCAGGACAAACAGCGGAAAATCTCAAGATTGTTATTGCCACCGGAACACATCCTCCCATGTCAGAGAGCCAAATAAATCAATTCTATGGTTTGGGAAACAGCAGTATTGAAATAACTAATCATAATTGTTATGCTGATAATTTGGTAAACTTGGGGAAATTATCAACCGGTAATACTCTGCTGTTGAATAAACTGGTCTATGAGGCAGATTTTGTAATCACTACCGGAATTATCAATACTCACTATCTCGCCGGTTTTTCAGCCGGAAGGAAAGCCATTCTACCGGGAGTCTGTGGATATGAGACAATCAGACAAAATCACTCACTTGTTCAAGATGAGAGAGTAAAGCTTCTCAACCTTACCGACAATCCGATAAATCTGGAAATGGAAGAAGCTTTCAGCAAAGTGAAGTCAGGATTTAATATTAGTTTTGTAATGAATGAAGACAAGAAAATTGAAGCAATCTTTGCAGGACATCCAATTCAATCATTCAAGGTGGGCGTAAAATATCTAATTGATCATAAATCCGTAAACATCAACAAACATTTCGATGTAGTGATAACTTCTCCCGGCGGAGAACCAAAAGACAAAACCATTTATCATTCCCAGAAGTGCTTAAATAATGTGGTTAATCTTGTAAAGAAAGAAGGAACTATTGTCGTTTTTTCAGCCTGTAAGGAAGGTATCGGATCAGAATCTATGGAAAAATATCTCGGAGAAACTTCAGATATTAACAGTTTACTTACTATGCCGCCCGAAGAAATCACAGTTGGTGGACACCGAGCTGTTGCAACCGCACAGATTCTAAAGAAAGCTGAAGTAATCTTTATTACAGAATTGGAAAAGAATTACATCGAATCCTTGCATTTCTCATGGCAGAAGGAATGGGACGAATGCCTTGTCTATCTAAAACAGAAACATGGAAATGCCTTCAAAGCCGCAGTAATTCCCAATGGAAATTTTTTCGTAGGAAAAACTGCTGATTTATTGTAATTTTTTGATCGTAAAATATTCAGACTAAAACCATAGTGATTTCTAAAGCCTCATCCAGACAGTCTTCAGATTTTTTTTTAATTGACAGAATAGATTTGTTGGAAAAGTTAACCCAAAAATTAGGGAGGTTTGAATGAAAAACTTATTACTGCTTTGCTTGTTTGCCTTGTTCATTATCAGTTGTGATAGTCCTATGGATATCAATCAACAAGATTTTGATCAGGTAACTTCTAAAGCAATCTTCAAAAGTGAGTTTTATTTAGCTCAGGGCAGTTGTCAGGTCGGATATGATTCCGGAAAGATTGGCACTGATATGGTTAATTTGGAATGGACAATTTCGACCGAAAAAGATTTCCATGTTTACAAACTTTATCGTAACGATGATCTCATTGGGACCTGGGATGATCCTCAGGTAAATGCTTGCCGTGATACACTCCTTCAGATGGACACAATTTATGAATACAAACTGGTCACTTTCCGCAAAAATCTGATGTCTGAAACAGATATAATGACAGTAAAAACAGCAAATTGGCAGGAACCTTCTGAGTTGACTATTAACGGTCTCGACACTAACCTGGTTGCACTTACCTGGACAGACAGAGCAGATCTGGAGAAAAGCATCTTGCTTATCAGAGAAGAATCCGTTAATAGTTATTCTTTTAGTACAATCGACACACTTACTCTGGCAGCTAATACAATCACTTATCAGTGGAGCAACCTTGAAGATAATATGTACTACAGATATGGATTGAAATATGTAAACACAGATATGCCGGAACTCAACACTATTTTCAGCTCTTCCTTTAGCTCGGCTGATTTTGTCCTGAATACTCCTGTCAACTTGTCGGCAGTTTGTAATTCAGATATGAAAATCGACCTAAGTTGGACAGACAATTCCACTCTGGAAACAGCTTTCTTTATCGAACGAGCTAAAAATCTGCGCTACTTTGTTCAGATTGCCCAGGTTGAGATGAATACAACAACTTATACTGATGAAGATACTCTTGCCTATGCTTTGGGAGATACACTCTACTACAGAATAAGAGCTTTCAATTCATACAGCGGAGAATACAGCGATTATTCAGAAATTGCTTCTGTAATAGTGAGTGAAATTACAAATCTTCAAATCACTATAACGGTTCATTGTGATAGCTATCCCAGTGAAGCAAGCTGGAATGTCAGAAATGAACAAACCGGTCAGAATATCTTTGCTTACGATAAGACATTCAGTTCGTCAGGGCAAATACAGACAGAAGTTTTGATGCTGGAGCCAGGTTCATATTCTGTAAGATGTTATGACAGCTACGGTGATGGCGGCATTGAGGGAATAGTCATAAATCAACAGAATGATGTTCTTGTAAGCTGGGATAATAACGACTACGGTTCTTTTGGTAATTTCAATTTTACAGTATCCAGATAAGGAGGATCAATGAGAAAATATACTTTAACAATAATCATGGCATTATTACTTCTAAACATATTCGCTACCGAACCTGCTTCCATGCGCAGCGCTGCAACAGGAACAATTTTTGAAGGTGAATGGGAAAAAGTCTACGACCCGATTGAACTAAGGTTTATGCCCGGTATCTATTTTTTCACTAGTTTGTCTGATTTTAATTTTCAATATTATAAAACCTATGATGAATTTAACATGATTTCCAAACAGCAGTTATTGGAAGAATTCCCCTTTGGCATTGCTTTTGAAAACCCATTTGTGGAAAATCTCAAACACGCATTACTCTATAGAACAAGAGCTCTTAAAACAAGCAATACTCCAGAATCAGAAGACTATCAAACAGATTATATTGATAATAACAATGATGGTATCTTTGATATCAGAAGAGTTAGCTATACAAAAGAAATTGACTACGTTGATGATAATTGCAATGGAGAATTTATATTCAACAACAATTACGTTTGGAATGAATACACTTTTGGTGCCAAACTGCACTTCTCTAAAGAAAAATATGTATCTGATGATTCAGCAAATATGTATGGAGACAATGATTCAGATGGATTTCTTGAAGGACTTTATGGTAACAGTAAAGAATACTGGATAGAATTATATAATGCGGGTGAAAGCAATTATTATCGCAGAATTCATGAAAGAGGAGATTTCAATCTTACCCATGAGAGTAATAATTTTAAAATATTGCTTTCAGCCATGAAACCATACGAATTGCTCAATAATGAATATGAAATTCGTTTGGATGGTGGTTTCAACAGATACCTAAATTCAAAAACTGACAGAGATGACAAATATGTAGGAGAGTATGTAGATGTAATCGTGAGAGACACTCTAGAAGAAACCGGCAATGTTAAGGAATACTATAGTTACGTTACTGAAATTTCTGAAAATGATTTATTCTTAATGATGCACGCCAAGAGAATCTTCCAGAAAGGCAATAATCGTATTAATGACGGTTTCTGGAGTACCGGAATAGGCTTTGGACTTATTGGTGGTGTTTATGATAACACCCGAACTGACAGCCTTTACTCTGTACACATGATTAATGACATCTTCAATGACTCAAATGATTCTGAATATATGAAGAGTTCAAGAATATCCGAAAAAAACGATGGAGACTTTACAGGTGTTCACTTTGATTTGTACGGAAAAATCAATCTGCCATTGAATGAATTCGCAGATTTTGGATTTGCCGGATATTACACTTTTACCAGAAAAAACAGAACCACTGATTATATATACACCAGAACCCGTAATGAGCTGTTACAGTATGGAGAAGAATTTGACAGTGGAGACGAATACATGGTACACAGATCCCAAAAAACTACGGCTGATCAGGAATTTATCAGTAAGACTACTGATTTTCGTGCTCCGGTTGCTTTGGAATTCAGAATACCTACCAGTGATATGACGCAGAGTGATGGATTTGGTATCAGAAACTTCATTTTTAGAATCGGCACAATATTCACTTATCAAAAATATTATAGTGAAACAGCATACAAATATGTTGAAAACTTGCCTTTCTCAGATATTACTTATTACGGAAACGGAGACATCGAAGAAAACCATGATAATGAGAATTATCTATTGTCACACAAAAGCAAAAGTGAGAACATCAGAACCAACAAAGTCTATACCGGTGGAATTGGTTACAAACATTCTGAAAATGTAAGTATTGATCTAGGTGGATACATCAACGAAAATAGCAGTGACTATTATGTAGGATTGTCATTCACGATAAAGAAATAGATTATCGCCCCGGAAACGGGGCTTTTTTTTATACTTCTTTCAGTTTTGTTCTTAATGTTTTCCGGTCAATTCCTAAAATCTGAGCTGCTTTGCTCTTATTTCCATTCACAGAAGACAACACACTGTTGATATATTCCATTTCTACTTCTTCCAATTTTCTATCCAGTCCGTTAGGACGATAAAACGATGATCTCATATATGTCGGAAGATCGGCAATTTCAACTGAAGAATCTTCTGCCATTACTGTGAGCCTCTGCATAAGATTTTCCAACTCTCTTACATTCCCCGGCCAGTGATAACTTTTGAGAATATTGAGGGCGGATTCACTAATTATTAAGTCATCCCTGCCGATTTCACGAGAGAACTTATGCAGAAAGAACGTTAGAAGTTCAATGATATCATCCTCACGTTTTCTTAACGGTGGTAAATCAATATTTATGACATTTAAACGATAGAACAAATCTTCTCGAAATAATTTTTTCGATACCAGACTATGCAAATCTTTATTTGTTGCACACACAACCCGAATATCAACCGAAATGGGTTTTCTGGAACCAACCATCATTATCTCACGTTCTTGAATAACTCTGAGCAATTTTGCCTGCATAGCATGACTCATTTCACTTACTTCATCAAGAAAAATGGTTCCTCCATCTGCAGTTTGGAAAAAACCGGCACGTGTAGAATCGGCACCGGTAAACGCTCCTTTAACATAGCCGAATAGTTCGCTCTCCAGAAGTTCCTCAGGAATAGCTGCACAGTTTACCGGAATAAATGGCGACTTGCTTCTCAGACTTTGATAATGAATTGCTCTTGCCACCAACTCCTTTCCGGTTCCGCTCTCACCTGTAATTAAAACATTTGCGTTGGAGATTGCAGCTTTTTTTACAATAGAAAAGACCTTCTGCATTTCATGTGATTTACCGATTATTCCGTGAAATCCGCTTTTCTCTGAATTACCGGCAATCATCTTTCTATCTCTCACTTTCTGCAAAATTTTGTCCAGAGCTGTCTGTAATTCTTCATCTGTAAAAGGTTTTGCTAAGTATTCATCCGCTCCCGTCTTCATGGCCGAAACAGCTCCCTCTATAGTTGCAAAACCGGTTATCATCATTATCCCTGTGTTTCTGTAATTCTCACTAACATACTTTACCAATTCAATACCGCTGATCTTGGGCATTTTCATATCTGTAATTACAATATCAACTTCAGTATTTTCCAGCAGTCTCATCGCTTCCTCAACACTTGATACAGTAAACACCGTAAATCCGTTCAACTCCAGATTTCTTCGCAAAAGTTCCAGTGTATCAGTAGAATCATCCACACATAATATTTTTTCTGTTCTGCTCATTTTTTCCTTCTGTTTTGATTTATCTGCTTATCCGGAACGGAAATTTTACATAGAAAACAGTTCCTTTCTCCGGTTCACTTTTTACTTTTATTTCTGCATTGTGAGCTTTTACAATCCCATGTACAACAGCTAATCCCAAACCTGTACCTTCACCAATATCTTTAGTTGTAAAAAAAGGAAGAAAAATCTGTTTCTTTATTTCTTCAGTCATTCCGGTTCCATTATCCTTTACTTCAATAATCACCTTATTTTTATCTACATAAGTACTGATAATTACCTCTCCCCCATCAGGCATAGCATGAATTGAATTAACCACAAGATTAATTATTACCTGATTAATCTGTGAAGGATCCACATAAATTTCTGGTAGATTATAGGCAAATTTCTTTTTTATTCTGATATTCAACTTAGCACATCTGGATTCAAGAAAAAAGAGTGCATCTTCTATTGCCACATTGGGATTAACCATTTTCTTTTTCGTCGGCATCTGATGTGAAAATATCAGTAGTTTTTTTACTATATCTCTGGCATAAAGCGATGATTTGATTATTCTTCCTGTATCATCATTGAACTGATTCAAGTCAGATAGTTTTATCTTGATTTCATCATTTTCCTGATTCTCACTCAAAAGTTTCATCAGATATTTCTGACTTAACTGAGCAAAACCAAGGATGTTTGCCAAAGGTTCATTCAGCTCATGAGCTACTCCCGCTGAAAGAGTTCCAATAGTTGCCAATCTATCTGCATGCCGAAGCTGTCTTTCAAGTTTTTCTTTTTCTTCTTTAAAGAGAATCCTGTCCACTATGAGACCTATTTTCTGGACTATCATCTCCAAAACATCTCTTTCTTCGGGAATAAAGAAAATGGGATCAGATTCTTTTTCCTTAGATAAATATCCGATTGTTATTTTCCCCGTAATTCTTCCTGAACAATTGATCGGAGCAACCAATTGTTCACTGGTTTCAAGAAACTGTTCTGTTTCAACACATTGATCACATATAACAATTGAACTCTGGATAAGTTCAGGAAATTGAAATGCAGATGGAATAAGCTTGGGTAATTCATCCATCAATTCAGTTAAAGTCAGTGCCTGGTTTTGAATCAGCTGGTTGATGCTTTGAATACAAGTTAGTTCTTTTATACGTTCTCTGAGAGCATATTGAGCTCGTCTAAAAGCAATAGAAGTGCTGAAGGTCTCGGCAAGATCTTCAAAAAAATCTTTTTCAACAACTGAAAATTGCTGTTTGCTATTTGAATAACAAATCAATATACCATAGTCTTTCTCATTAATTATCAGACTCATTATTACTGCAGATTTGTACATTATTGATTCACTTAAATTACTAATTATTATTTTCCCCTGATTGGTTTTTAAGTGAAATAAACTCTCTGAGTCTGTAATTATTACTGCCCGATTATAATATTTGTATTTCAGTTCAGGATTGAATCTTTCCTGAAACATTTCTCTGATTATCAATTCTTTGCTATCTCCGTTTAAACGATAGGGGTATTTTGTTCCTTCTATAACTGAGAAAGATGTCTGTTTCAATCTGGAGTTATCATTTGTCATATTGTACTCCCAAATATAATCAAAATCCCTTTCACTTAATCTCAGTTCTACAGCTTCAGACTTGAGTTCATCAGAAATCAGTACAGAGATTTCTCTTAAGAAATCAAATCGACTTAAATTCCTCTGAGCAAGTTTTAATAACTCCCTATTTAACTTATAATTCTCTTCTATGATTCCTCCTCATTGTAATTGTTCTTTATGTATTTTTCTGACAGAAAGAATCCCGATGCCACAATTAACAGAATAGATACAACTGCTGCCGGTAAAAATGCATTGTATGATTTCTGAAATATTTTTATAATTAATTCTACTGATATCACTATTGCAATTACTAAACTAATCTGAGGCAGGAAATATCTCAACACCTTCTCAAAATACAAAGTAAAAATCAGAATACTTATAAATGCAGAAATCAACCAGAAGAAAATCCCTGTGAAATCCATTATCTCCAGAAAATTTGCAAAAAAGGTTATACTTAATATCCCTGTGAGCAAATATCGCAAAACACGTCCTCCTGCAAAATAGCCCGATATCAGTTCAAGAGAAATGAAAAACAACTGGATAACAGCACTGATAGTCAGGAATAATACCAAAGAATCTGCTATGATGAAAAGAATTGGTGCAGAAGAATCTATTCCATTGACCCCCCCCAATGCAGGCAGCATTTCTGGTTTTAAAAATTTAAACAGTGAAATACATCCAGCAATAAAAAGAGCAGAAAAAATCGCGACGGAAATATTCTGTTTTCTTTGGATTCCACTGAGTCCCTTGTTTGTGGAAAAGTAATTTTTGTTGAATGCATGAATCAGACCAATTACTAATGAACTAAAAATTATTTTTAATACAGATGCAATTATTAAGCGGAAGAGTTGACTATTATAAGGCTCAGAAGTAGAAAAATCAGCGGTAGATGTTTCAAAACTAATCAAGAACACAAAACTCTGCAAGATAACTAGAATTGCAAAAATAGTTAAGAAATTTTCGCCTGAGATTTTTTGTGTATGACCAAGAATTACTCCCGCAATTAACAAAGCAAAAAAAATGAGCATAAAAATCACCGACATAAGTGATTTTATAATGTTAGCTGATTTCGATGTATTAGTGTATTCTCTTTGCCATAATTCCGGTGTCTTGATAAATTTTTCATATGAAATCACTTTGTCACCAGCAATACAAATTTTCACCTGAAGTTGATTATCAAAAGTAAGCTCAGATAAAGTATCTGCATATACAAATATCCAGTCCCGTCGTGCTGGTCGCATAACTGCTTCAATTGACAATTCTTTGTATTCTGATAAAGTTATGTTAAACCAAGTCTCGACAAAATCATGACAAAGTTTTTCAGCTTCTTTCTGTTCCAAAAAAACGCCCTCTAGCTCTTCAGGAAGATTGTGCTTGAAACCGGTTAACTTTCCATCATTTCGGAAAAAAAAGTTGTATTCCTCTGCTCTTTCTTCCACTGTAGCTTTGGGATTTGTAAAGCGTACTTGCCATTTTGTCGGGGTAAGGTAACTACCGACTAACTTCCTGTAAACGTCTCTGCCCCACTCTCTCCAGATGTATTTATCTGCCTGACCGGCTGTTATTTCGAAACTGATGTTTTTATTCCAATCAGATGAAAGCTTAATGCCCTGTTCCTTAAGATATTCGTGAGCAAATGTTTCAATATCCTTTTTATCAACAGTGACTGGATCTGTGATTATAGTAAATTTCCCCAGAAATAATAACACCAGGAAACCGGCAATTCCTGACACAATCAGATATTTTAAGCGATGCTGTTTGAATCTTATTTTATGTTCTATTGAAATATTTTTGTTAAAGGTCATTCTGATTTTAGGAAGCCAGTTTTTGTTTAATGATTCTTCAGGAACTTCATTCCACTTTTTCGCTTTCAATCTTAGCAAAATTACTATCAAAACAGGCAACAGGAAGAGTAGTAAAAATAGCATCCGTTGAATCCAGATTCCCTCGTAATTTGTAACCCAGAGAGGCATAGACATGAGAATTGCATCCACCGCAAAATGGGTAATGATGGCAGTCAGCAACCCAAACCTGATGTAGAGATAGGCAAAATAAAGTGAAGGCAAAATAAGTTCAATTACCCTGGCATATGCAGGCTGAGCAGCATAATTAGCGTGACCGGCTCCAAATATCAATGCCTGCAAAATTAGAGCAGAAACAAAAAAGAGAGTTCGCCGGTTGTATTTTTCTCCTAAAACAATTGCCCCTGCAATCGGAATTGCACGGAATAAGCACTCCTCCCAAAAACCGGCATGTAAAGAATCCGCTATAGCGGAGAACCAGGGAAATGCTGTAGCAATTGAATTTGGATTTGTAGACAGAGAAGCTGGATTCCACCATTTTAAATATCTCTCGGTTATAAGATAAAAAATCAAAATAAACAAAATATCAATTACGGCGGTAAAATAGCCTCCAATTGTATTCCCTAGAATCCGCAATGAACTCCCGGTATCTTTATCCCAGGTTTTCCACAATTGGACATGATTGGGAAATGCTTTTCGGGTAAGACCCTCAGCCACCATAAAAGTTGTAGAAATCAGTAGAAAATCTAACAGAGAATTTATGAATTGCTGAATGATTTGATGAATAACAAAACTGTTTTGTGAAATTGCCGTATCATACCACATCCAACTTAATGGAAAATAATTAAATCCGGAGATAAAAGACAATAGAGAAATTATCCCTCCCCAAATTAATCCTTGCTTCCAGAGCAACGAATGTGTTTTTAAGAGAAAAAACAGACCAACCACAATGCCTAACATTCCATAAAATACAGCAATAGAAATAGTTGCTGTAGTAGCTATAGTTTCATTAGCCGAACGCATTTCTTTATATCTGCGATAGAATGCTTCCGGCAATTTTAAATTCTGTAATAATCCCGAAAAACGATTACCGCTCACAGTCAGGGAAATTCTGTATTCAGCTTCTCCATAAGAAAAATCATTCTTCTTATAAATAAAGGTATGGTCAATTCTACCTGAGGCAACCTGATTTTTTTTCTCTTCAATTAATTCGAATTTCTTCAGATCAATATTCCAATTTTCTGTGGAACCTGTCTCCGCAATTATTCTGGCAGAATCAGGTGATAGTGATGGCAAAAAATATGTTTCAGGAAACTTCTCCTGAAATCCGAAAGGAATTCCAATTGGAGTAAAATATACGTCTGTTTCTGCTGTTTCAAATTCTTTGTAAAATCTTACTTTCCATTGAAAAGGGTAATAGTGTTTCTCTTTAATCAAACGGTTAAACTCAGCTTTCCCCCCACCTTCCAATTCAATATAGAATTGAACGTCATGATCTGTTGAAAAGAAAATTGTTCTTCTGTAGTCGTCTGTTTCCCATTCAAATTTATCTGCCAATCCATCAGCAAGAGCAATAACCTCATTTCTATCCAAAGGTATATCAACGTTAATAAATGACATCACAATAGGGAAATATTTTACTGATAAAAAAGCTGAAATCAATACTATGATTGAAAATGATATCCAAAAAACAGACTCTCGAAACATCTGACCTCCTATCAAACCTTGGATGTCAGCAAAAAAAAAACTATCTCTTTATCAATGTTTTTTTCTTTTTCAGTATCAACAACAAGCTGGGCTTGAAGGAATTATCATTCTTGACAAAAAGCGAGTGGTATTTTGTTTAAGAGATGTCTGTTTGTCATTAACCTTTCCTTTATAACTTGTGAGGAATCATGAAAGTTAGAATGAAGATTATTTGGGGTCTAGGTTTATTTCTTATTTTTAGCCTGATATTCGCAGAGGAAAAGAGAATCAAGGTCGGATTCTATGAAAATCCTCCCAAGTTATTTACTAACGATTATGGTGAAATCAGCGGTTTTTTCCCGGCAATCCTTTCTGAAATAGCGGAGAAGGAAAACTGGAATACTACAAAAGCGATTGGTCTTCATTACTAGATGAACTGGAAAAGGGTACTATTGACATTTTACCTGATGTAGCCTACTCAAATGAACGAGCTGAAATATTCAAATTTTCCAATGAGGTGGTATTTATCAATTGGGGAATTGTCTATTCCCGCAATCAGGAGATTACTTCTGTTTTCGATCTGAATAATAGAAAAATTGCTGTAATGAAAGGCAGCATCCACACAGATGGAAGCGGCGGAATTAAAGAAATTGCTAAAAGCTTTGACATTTATGCAGATTACATAGAAACAAATAGTTACGCAGAAGTGTTTGATTTAGTCAGAAAAGGGGTTGCTGATGCCGGAGTTGTCAATCGACTCTTCGGAAAACAAAATGAAGATAAATACAAGCTAAACGCAACTCCTCTTGTTTTTAATCCAATTGATTTGAAATTCGCCTTTAATAAATCTGCAGGAAATTCCAACTCTTTGATAAATCGTATTGATGAAAACATTCGTATAATGAAGCAAAACAACAGGTTAAGTGAAGTTATTTTGTATTTTTTATCGGAAGAATTCAAAACTATTCAAAGAAAGATATCTCAGTTGCCCAACCTGACCATTGAAGAAAAAGAATGGATTGAGAATAATTCTCTCATAAGGGTTGGTATTGACAGAGATTTTCCTCCATTTGAGTTTTTGGATAAGTTTAATCAATATTCTGGATTAGCCTCTGATTATCTTAAGATAATAAGTAAGAAAACTGGTTTAAGATTTGAAATCGAGAAAAATTCAACCTGGTCTGAGGTTGTTGAAAAATTTAAACGCAAGGAATTGGATATTTGCCCGATAATAACGGAAACTCCTGAACGTCTTGAATATTTAATATTTACTCCTCCGTATCAAACATATCCTTTTGTAATAATTACCAAAGATGATTCTCCCGCAATCAATTCACTGGAAGAAATTGTTGATCTAAAAACTGCAATTGTGGAAGGATATGCTTCAACTGAACTGATACTGTCAAAATACCCAAAAATGAATAAATATTTGGTTAAAGATATCCTGGAGGGTCTGAAAGCTGTTGCTTACGGACAAGCAGATCTTATGATAGGAGATTATGCCACTAGCATCTACAAAATTAGAAATGAAGGACTATCAAACCTTAAAATATCAGCTGAAGCTAATATAGAAACTAAAGGTTTCTCTTTCGGAATAAGAAAAGACTGGGGTATTCTCAAAGATATTATATCTAAAACTCTTCAATCTATTACCGAAGAAGAACACCAAAAAATAAAACAAAAATGGATTACCGGGGAATCACCCTTTCGTGCTAATACTCTCAATTTTACTGAAGACGAGTTAAAATGGATTTCTGAGCATCCGTTGATCTCTGTATTGAGCCACTCAAACTGGACTCCCATCGAATATGTTGATGAAAACAATAATCTGCAGGGAATAACTCTCGAGTATCTGAAAATTTTCAAAAAATATACCGGCTGTGATTTCTCAGTTATCAACACTGATCTATTAGACACAATGACCAATAAACTTAAAGCAGGAGAAGCAGATCTCATAACTGCAGTACCTAACCTTCCTGAAAATCCGTTTACAGCAAGCCTGCTTGAACCTCATCTTACAATTCCCGTTTATTTCTTCGCAGACGAAAAAACACCATACATTAACCGTCTGAAGGATATTCGTAACAAAAAAATTGTCCTCATCCAAAACCTATATCTGCAACATGGTTTTCAGGATGTTTTCAAAGATATGAAACTGATAATTGCTGAAAATAATGAAGAGGCTTTCACTTTTTTGAAAAGCGGAAAAGCAGACATTCTGGTAAATGATGCCTTTTCTACCAGCTACTATCTGCAGAAAAACAGACTTCTGAATTACAAAATTGTCGGGAAAATTCCTATAGACATCAACATTTCTTTCGGTGTCAGAGATGACCTCCCTCATCTTAAAAGCATTTTGCAGAAAATTCTGGATGACATCAGAGAAGAAGAAAGAGATAACATAAATCAACGCTGGATCTCAATCAGGTATGAGTTGGAACCAGATTATTCTCTGATTTTTACTATTGTAATTATCTCACTTTTCATTCTTGCCGTTATTTTATATTGGAACAGATTGCTTTTCAGGGAAATACGAATAAGAAAACAGACAGAACATAAATTAATAGAAACTCAGTCTGATCTGGAAAAGAAAAACGAAGAACTTAATTCCGCCAAGGATTCTGCAATCAAAGCCAACAATGCCAAAAGTGCGTTTTTGGCCAGTATGTCTCATGAGTTAAGAACTCCACTGAACTCAATAATTGGCTTTAATAGTATTTTATTGAATGAAATGGCTGGTCCTTTGAATTTCGAGCAAAAGAAACAATTGAAAATGGTAAAAGGAAGCTCACAGCATCTTCTAGCGTTAATAAATGATGTCCTTGACATGTCAAAAATTGAAGCAGGTGAATTGGTTTTAACCATTACCGAAGTTAATTATCGAAATGTAATTCTACAGGCTGTAAACGCTCTTCATCCTTTAGCTGATGCAAAAAATATCAAACTTGATTTCGAAATAGATGAGCAATTGGAAATGATTCAGTGTGATGAAAGAAGAATATTGCAAGTAATTATAAACTTAATAAATAATGCCATTAAGTTTTCTGAAAAAGGAGTTGTCAAAATATCGGCAAAACTGACAAATGAAAATGTTGTAACATCAGTTTCTGATTGCGGAATCGGAATAAAGGCAGAAGATGTTTCCAAATTGTTTCAGCCATTCACTCAGCTAAAAACCGGAACTAACAGAGAGTATGAAGGCAGTGGATTAGGACTGTCGATAAGTAGAAAAATCATCGAACTGCTTCACGGCACGATTGGCGTAGAAAGCAAATTAGGTACAGGAAGTACTTTTACTTTCACTATTCCACTAAACCAGGAAAAAACAAAGAGGAAAGATGCAGAATAAGAAAATTTTAGTTATTGAAGATAATCCACAGAACACCTATCTGTTAACTTTTCTGTTGGAGAAAGAGGGCTTTTGCGTGTTACAAGCAGACAATGGAAACAGTGGTTTAAAAAAGGCAGAAAAAGATTATCCTGACCTTATTCTTCTCGATATACAACTACCGGTTATGGATGGATATGAAGTGGCAAGCCGACTAAAAAATAATCCTGTCACAGAAAAAATTCCAATTATTGCAGTAACTTCTTACGCTATGCCTGGTGATAAAGAAAAAGCCATATCTTCCGGATGTGATGGCTATATAGAGAAACCCATTGATCCCGATATTTTCATCTCTCAGATAGAGCCGTTTTTTATTAAGTGACAGATTTTATCCATAAAGATAACTTTTTAATCCCGAACCTAAATCTTGAAGAGGTGCATTTATGAGAAAAATACTTGTAGTAGAAGACAATGACAATAGTAGAGTATATATGGCTGTTTTACTAAAATCTCAAGGTTATGAAGTACTCACTGCAAATAATGGAAAACAAGCCCTCGATATCTTGGAACATAATGTACCTGATCTTATAATATCTGACATAATGATGCCGGTGATGAATGGATACCGTCTATGCAGAGAAATTAAACATTCTGAAAATCTGCGTCAAATTCCTTTTCTTTTCTACTCGGCTACTTTTGTAGAAGCAGAAGATGAAAAACTTGCCCTGAGGTTGGGTGCAGACAGATTTATTGTTAAACCGGAAAAACCCGAAATACTATTAAAAATAATCCAGGAAAACATAGAAAAAATTAAAGTTGATGAAAATAAAGACATCAATGATATACACGATACTGAAGAAATTCTGAAATTGTATGATGGCAGTGTGAGCAGAAAACTTGAAGAAACTGTCGAAAAATTAAGACTTGAGAGAAACGCTTATCAACAATCTGAGCAGAAACTGAAAGAAGCTGAAGAGATTGCAGATATCGGACATTGGGATTACAATATTATAACCGGAACTACATTGTGGTCAGATCAGATCTACCGTATTTTCGGATTCAGACCCGGTAGTTGTCAGGCGTGTTACCGCAGTTTCCTAAAACAAATCCATCCTGATGATAGAAAGAGAGTAAACCAGTGCTTCCGTAATAGTCTTCGAAAAGCAAACCTTAATGAATTGGAACACCGCCTAAAACTGAAAGACGGAACAATAAAATATGTTCACAGCCGTTTACAAACTCAATTTGATGACTATGGTAAACCTAATTACGTGATGGGAATTCTTCAGAATATAACATCAAAAAAGTTGAATGAAATAAAAATAGCCGAACAAAGACAGAAAGAAATTGAGATGATGAAAAAGATGGAAGAATCACAAAAGCTAGAGACAATTGGTATTCTGGCTGGTGGTATAGCTCATGATTTTAATAACATTCTAACCGGAATTATCGGATTTTCTCAAATTGGTTTGATGAGTTTGGATGACCAAAAAGAAATAAAGAACAGTTTCATGGAAATTCTTCAAGCCGGAAATCGGGCAAAAGAATTAGTTCAACAAATTCTAAAATTTAGCAGACAGGCAGAAATGAAAGCTTTGCCAATGTCAATTAAACCAATTTTGAGAGAGATAATTAAATTTATGAGAGCGTCTCTGCCTGCTTCAATAATAATTGATTCAGAAATTTCCACTGAAGGTTTTGTTATGGCTGACCCTGTACAGATTCATCAAATAATACTCAACATAATTACAAATGCCGGACAGGCAATTTCTGATAACAAAGGAAAGATATTTATTAAATTGAACAGAGAAGTTGTGGATAAAAATTACATCGATGAACATGGTCTTAAATTGAAACCAGGTAATTTTATAGTCATCGCAGTTTCTGATAATGGAGCAGGAATCCCCCTCGAAATCAAATCCAGAATATTTGATCCTTTTTTCACAACCAAACATGATTCGGGAGGTACAGGTCTTGGTTTGTCAGTAGTTTATGGAATTGTGACAAAAAACCATGGCGACATATTAGTCAGAAGTGAAATCAATAAAGGTACTACTTTTGTCATTTTCTTACCGGAATTTGAAAGTAATGAGTTAGAAATTAAAGAAGAGCCAATAATTGACTGTAAAGGTAACGAGTCTTTGGTGATTATTGATGATGAAGAACAGATTACCAAAGTACTGCATAGTTTTCTAAACCATGTGGTTTCAAAATTACTACTTTCAGTAATCCATCAACAGCACTCGATTATCTGATTTCGGAGAAAAATGACATCGACTTAATAATTACCGACTTGACTATGCCACAAATGAGTGGTTTACAGATTGCCGAGAAGCTATCAAATGAAGAGATTGCAATTCCAATAATACTGATGAGTGGATTTGATATTGATACAAGATCTTTTTCCTTAAACAACATAGAAGAAACCGTAATCAAACCGGTTAATATCAATCAGTTGAAGAAATCTATCAATAAAGTATTAAAGAAAAAACGATAATAACTTTATCTCAATAAAAGAAACGACCTTAGATATCTACTTAATAAGGAAGAGAGATTTTTATTTCTCGTTTCTGATATCCGATGAATTAACTCGCTTTGTTTATGGCAATTATATCCCTGAGTAAGAAGAAATTCAATATTGTTCTAATCATAATTATTGCTGCCAGCTTTCCAATATCATCCCAATTTGGTGCAAGTGTCGATCTTGTTATACTGGCACCAATCAGAAAACCAAGCCCCAGAGAAAAAGCGTGACCCAATTCCATTCTACTTCTTTTAAATGCATCAAATGTGTTTTTCTCAGCAAATATATCCTTGCAAAAAGTAATGAATCCTTTTGACATTCCGAATACAATAACCAGAATACCAATAATCTGAGAAAAATAAGTCACAATCATAATAAAGCTTTTCATAAATCCAGCCATCATCACCTCCAGTAAATGAAGATATTTTACTCAATTATTTCACAAATAAAAATCATTTGACTGAGAAATTATCTATATTCTTTTGCCATTACTTATCTTTATGTAGAATCATTTCGAAAAGAAATTTGAACAGGAGGGCATTATGCCAATAATAACAGTAGATAACGCAGGAAATCTCAGCAAAAATCAGAAAGATGAACTTATTCGCAAATTGACGGATGTAGTTACAGAAGTAACTAACAAACCTTCTCAATATGTCTACGTTAAAATCAATGAGATTTCACATGAAAACTTTGGAGTAGGCGGTAAAAGTCTAGGGTAAACACTACAACTATCCCTATGGGGAAATTTATTAATTAGGGGAATATATGAAAATCTTATACACGTTGATAATATCGGTATTTATCTTCTTAAACTGTTTAGCCGGGTATCATGAAAATTTTGTCTTTGCAAAAAAAATGTATCAGGATAAACTCTACGATGAGGCAGTCAGAATATTCGAAGAAGTTATTACAGAAGCAAGAACTTCTCCGGAAGCTGATGAATCGCTCTACAACATAGGAACCATATATCTTTTACAAGAAAAATACTCGGAAGCCGAAAGCGTTTTCAGAAGACATTTGAACGGCTATCCAAATAGCCTATTTGGTGAAAAAAGCCTTAATAATCTTGCAATAAGTCAGTATCAACAAAGCAAATTCTCTGATGCTCTGATAAATTTTCAGCTTCTCATCAAAACTTATCCAACCACAGACTCTGCAAATTCATCCGCAAAATATATTCCTCTTTGTCTTTATAAAAAAGAAGACTTTCACAATTGTATTCTGGAAAGTGAAAAGCTTCTTGAGAATTATCCCCAGAAGGAAACTGCTTCTCAAATTTTGCTGATTCAAGCTCAGGCATATTTTAAGAGCAATATTTTTGAGAAAGCTGACTCCACAATAGACAGTTTAATTTCCGATTACCCCGATACAGAAGCACGGTGGGAAGCAGTAATCATTAAAACAGATTTTATGAAGAATCAAAACAATTCAACTAACATTACCGATTTTTTGACTGAATCACTACAAAAAAAACCACCACGTAGACATGAAGAGATTATCAGACATCAACTTGCAGTTGTTTATCTTAATTCTGCTGCCTATTCAGAAGCTGATTCCGAATTTAACCTCCTGATCAATAAATTCAATAATTCTGCTCAACTAGACAGATACCTGATTGACGCAATAAAGATTAAAAGCAAACTCAATAGTTTCAAGGAAGTTATTGAACTTTGTAACAAACATGAGCTGGTTTTTAAAAATAGCCCCCTGAAAAATGAAAAACTTTATTACCATGCCAATGCTCTTGCCAAAGAAGGTAATCACGGAGATTCCGCTAAAATTATTTCAGAAATTTCCGCAACAGATTCTTCCAGAGATCTCATATTCAGAGTTAAATCTCTTGAAGCTGAATTAGCTGAATCTTCCGGTCAGCACAGAAAAGCAATCACTCAATATCAGGATTTGATTAATAATTTCAGCGATTTTAACAATAACGAAAATTTTCTAATGAAAACAGGTGATATTTATTTCAATGTGTTTAGATTCTATGACTCTGCCTTGAAATACTACGAACAGATTATTACTAATTACTCTGATGAAAAATACCATAACCAGGCTCTTTATAAAATCTCTCTTTGTTATGAATTAACTGAAAGATACAATGAGGCTGTAGATGCTTTAACTCAAATTAATCCCGAAAATGAAACCGATACCGAATTCATTAATGAAATAAAAAACAAAATTGAATATTTACGTAATTATAAAATTACCGATTACAAAAGTGCTTTCACTAATCTTTTAACCGCTTTGAATAGTTATGTTAACTACAAAGATGACTCCACTTTGAAAATCAGATTAGCTGAAATTCTGGCTTCAGATCTGAAAGATTTTGAAAACTCTTCTGTTTTACTTGATGATCTGAAATCTGCTGATGTTGCTTATAAAAAAGCTTCTATTCTCTTAAAGTCAGCTGAAAAATATAAGAAAGAAGGTAATACTCCAAAGCTTAACATCACACTGGATGAATTCGGTAAATTGAAAAATAGAATCAACTACATGAATGTTTCACAAGATAAACTCAATGAACTTGAAATCAGATTGTCTCTGCTTAATTCGGAAAAGCCATACTCTGATAGTCTTATTGAACAAATTAAACAACACATTAATAGCTATCCTGAATCGCCATCATATAACAATTTTATTTTGATTTTATCGGAATTCTACGAAGAAAAAGATCTTTCCGAAAGCATAAACTATCTGAAGAAACTCAAAGATTCACAAATAAAAACCAGAAACTTTTCAAATGCTCAGTTAAAAATAGCTGATTACTACTACAATCAAAATCAATACGAAGTTGCTCTAAATTATTACCGAAAAGCTGAAAACCTTATCACGATAAGGCAACCAGCAATTTATTACCAATTCGCTGTCTGTTTACTTAAAACCGGTTTTGAAACTGAAGCTGTTGATAAACTTGCTTTTCTTATTAATAATTTCATGGATTTTAAGGAATTGACTTATGCAGTAGAACAGATATCGACTTTTTACCGAAACACCGGTCAAATAGAAAAAGCTATTGATTATTCTCTTAAACTACCTGCTAATAAAAGAACATCGGAATTCTACCAACGTCTGGCAGAAGACTATATAGCCCAGGATGAATTAGAAAAAGCAATCAATGCTCTCACTCTTATTGAAAATAAATCTGACGAAACTCTATTTGATCTTGCTGAATTATATAGACAGACAAACAATTGGTCAATCGCTGAATATACTTATAAACAGATAATTTTAGATAACAAAAACCAAAGATTGATAAAAAAATCCCAGGAAAGCTTATCTGAGATATATTACAGAAACGAAGACTTCAAATCTTGTTTATCAACTGCAGAAAAACTTCTGCCGGAAATCAACAACAACACGCATAGTATCGATATAGTAAATTTGCTGAAGAGGATAATAGTTTCAAATTATCGTTTGTCAAATCGTCCCAGAGCTGAAGCTCTCTACAAGGAACACAGAGATATTCTGGAAAAAAATCTGCCTGTCGTTGATGAAATAAGGCTTAACGAAGCAATTTATTACAGAGCATCAGACGCAAATAAAGCAGAGTCAATATTAAGTAAACTGATAAAAAAAGAAACCAATCTGATTATTCTATCACAAGCATACTATTGGAGAGGCGTTGTTTATCTGCAGGTTAAAAAAAATGATAAAGCAATTGCCGATTTTAAAATCGCAGCTAATAGTGAAGATAGTTTTATTCGCGATAATGCAAATTTGAAGTTAGGAACAATAAGCTACTCAGATGAGAAATATCAGGATGCCCTTAGTTACTATTACGAGGTTATAGAAAAGGATAAAACCGGTAAAATAGCAGTTCTTGCTGCCAAAAACTACGCATTAGTATGTAAAACAATTCATGAATGGTCACGGGCAATAAGTGCTTATGAAATAATTCTGGAACGTTGGGGTGATCAGGATATGGAAGGTGAAACACTTTTCAATATTGGATTCTGTTATTTCAGAGATAAGAAATATGACAAAGCAATTGAAATGTTTAACAGAGCTTTACCACTAATACAGGAATCTGAACTTCAGGCAGAAACGCAATATTGGATTGGAGATTCTTATTTTGGTAAAGAGGACTATGAACGAGCAGTTTCTGCCTATCTCAAAGTTGGTTATAATAATCCTGACGTAACTCAATGGGCTGCTTCTGCTGAAATTCAAGCCGGTGAATCTTATTACCTATTGGGAAGATATGAACAGGCAAAACAAATCTTTAACAAAACTCTGAGTAAATTTGGTCCCGGAAGCGACTGGGGTAAAGAAGCTAAAAAAAGACTGGAAAGTTATGGTTTTCAATAGATTATAAATGGTATTTGTAGATAAACACATAAAAAGTATTTGACACTATTTCCTGTAAAAAAAGTTGTCAGTTAACATTTAGTTATTCTAATTTAAATAAATACAAGGAGTTACAATGACTGAAACAAAAAATCCCTTCATTGAAAGTACTGAGAAGTATCCTTTCGATGCAATTCCTTTTGATAAAATATCAAAAGAACACTATATTCCCGCTATTGAAAGAGGAATAAAAATCACAAAAGAACGAATCGAAACAATCAAGAACAATCCGGCTGAACCTGATTTCAATAATGTGATTCTTGCTATGGATTCCAGTAACGAAGAATTGACTGATGTAACTAAAACATACTTCAACCTGTACAGCAGTGAATCAGATCCTGAATTTAAAGAGATGGCGCAAACTATCTCCCCTATGCTTTCTGAGTTATCCAGTTACATAAACATGAATACAGAATTATTTGCAAAAGTTAAAGCTGTATTTGATAAAAAAGATCAACTGAATCTATCTAAAGAAGAAGCCAGACTTTTAGAAATCACTTATAAAGGATTCGTCAGAAATGGAGCACTTCTCTCTGATGATGATAAGGAAAAGCTAAAAAAAATTGATATGGAACTTTCAACTTTAGGACCAAAATTTTCCAGTAATCTCCTCAACTCAACAAATTCCTATGAACTTCTCATAACTGATAGAGACGAATTAAAGGGTTTACCGGAAAACGCTATTGACGCAGCAGCTTTCCGTGCAAGGAATAAAGGAAAAGAAGGATATTTGTTTACTCTGCAAATACCTGTTATTATTCCGGTGCTTACTTATGCAGAAAACAGAGAATTAAGAAAAACTATAAATCAGAAATTTTCTTCACGTGCTTTCAGAGATGATTTTGACAATCAGCAATTACTTAAAAAGATTGCAACTTTGAGACATCAGAGAGCACAACTGCTGGGATTCAAAACTCATGCAGAATATGTTCTAAAAGAGAGAATGGCTGAAAATCCTGACACAGTAATGAGCTTCCTTGATAGAATTTTTGAAGTCGCTTATCCTGCCGCAAAAAATGAGTTGAACGAAATTAAACAATTAGCCAAAGAACTTGATGGTCTGGACGAAATTTACCCTTGGGATTCTGCTTACTATACTGAAAAGCTTAAACAAAAAAAATATAGCTTTGATGAAGAAAAATTAAGACCCTATTTTAAGATGGAGTACGTAGTTTCCGGTATTTTTAAAGTAGCTGAAAAATTATACGGACTCCACTTTGAAGAAATTAATGATGTACCGGTTTATCACAAAGATGTAATGGTATACAAAGTAACTGAACAAAATGATAAGTATGTAGGATTACTCTATCTTGATCTTTTCCCAAGAGAAACAAAACGCGAAGGAGCATGGATGACTTCTTTTAGAACTCAGGGACTTTTCAAAGGGGAAGTTATCAGACCTCACATATCAATTGTTACAAACTTCACACCTTCCACTGACAAATCTCCTTCTTTACTGAGATTCTCTGAAGTCGAAACTCTTTTCCATGAATTCGGACACGCTTTGCATGGATTACTCTCTGACTGCAAATTTAGCACTCTGGCAAGTCCTAATGTATATTGGGATTTTGTCGAATTACCTTCACAAATAATGGAAAATTGGGTAAAAGAGAAAGAATCTCTGGATTTGTTTGCCAGACACTTTGAAACAAACGAAAAATTACCTGATGATTATATCCAGAAGATTAAAGCTTCTGAAAACTTTAATAAAGGTAATTTTAACCTCAGACAACTTTCTTTGGGATATCTGGATATGGCATGGCACAATCAGGATCCTTCATTAGTGGAAGATGTTGCTGCCTTTGAAGATGAAGTAAGTGAAAAAACCAGATTGCTTCCAAAAGTAGAAGGAAGAAATACTTCCTGTAGTTTTGCTCACATTTTTGCCGGTGGCTATTCTTCAGGCTATTATTCATACAAATGGGCTGAAGTGTTGGAAGCAGATGCTTTTTCTCTGTTCCTAGAAACCGGAATTTTTAATAAAGAAACAGCTTCTTCATTCAGAAATAATCTTCTTTCCAAAGGAAACAGTGAACATCCGATGGACCTTTATGTAAAATTTAGAGGAAGAAAACCAGATCCTGATGCTTTGTTAAGAAGAGACGGGTTAATCTGATTTTGTCTAGGCTCGTTACCAGCTAACGAGCCTTTTTTCAGGAGAAAACATGGAACTTAAAGAATTATATGACATAAGAAATCATCTTCATAGCATACCAGAACTAGGGTTTGAAGAATATAAAACACAAGCTTACATTCTTAATTTGTTAGCAGACTATAACCAGTTGAAGATTCACACTTTTGACTTTCCCGGAATTCTGGTTGAATACTCTTACGGTAAAGGAAAATATCAACTGTTTAGAGCTGACATGGATGCTCTATCAATTGAGGAAAAAACAGATGTAACTTGTAAATCAATTCATCAGGGCTTAATGCATGCCTGCGGTCACGATATTCACATGACTTGTCTTGTTGGTTTGATTGATAAGGTTTGTTCAGAGAATCCTAAAACAAATTTACTCTTCCTATTTCAGCCTGCAGAAGAGGGCAGAGGTGGAGCACAAAGAATCATCGATACCGGTATATTGAATAATTATAAGATTTCGGAAGCTTACGCTCTCCATGTAAATGGACAATTCAATCTCGGATCTGTTGCTTGTAAATCAGGTATTTTTTTTGCAAACTCTGAAGAATTTGATGTGATTATTACAGGTAAATCTGCACATACCGCCCTACCACAAAATGGTAATGATGCCATTGCTGGCGGAGTGGCTTTCTATCAAATGATTGAATCACATCTGAATAAGTCATTCAATCCGGTGGAGCCATTGATAATTCACACCGGTCAGATTAATGGAGGAACAGTCAGAAACGCAGTAGCTGATAAAATGATTCTAAAAGGTACAATCAGAACTGTCAATAAATCTACCCATAAGCGAGTTCATTCAATTATGAAGAAAACCTCCGCAGCTATTGAAAAATCGTTTAAAGTTAAAGTAGAACTCAATTTCCCTGTGTTTTACTTATGTGTAAATAATGATAAAAAACTTGTTAATAAGCTTAAAAAGAAATGCTTAAATAAATCTATTGAATATGTTGAAACAGAATATTCCATGACTGGAGAAGATTTCGGTTTCTTTGCTGATAAATACCCTTCAGTTCTTTTCTGGCTTGGAGTAAATAAAGGAGAAAACGATAATATACATTCGAATACTTTCTTCCCATCTCAGGAAAGTATAGAATATGGAATAAGAGCTTTCCATTCTCTGATAGATTTTTAATAATTCGTTTTATTTCAGTGTATTATCGTTTTTAACCGTAATTATTAAGTTATGTGGTTAAATTTGTAACTCACTGTTTACTCTAACTTTCAGATTATCCATGAGACTTTTGTACAGAGTAAGCTATATTATAAGCTCTTGACAAGGATTTGCCTACTCAAAATTTGGAGAATGTTAGTTTATTTTTTTTCATATACTATATGTATAAGTGTGGATAAGTAGATTACTATATTTAAAAAAATCATTATATAATCAATTGTAACTGTAAGATAACGTAATTATTAATTTGTGAGCAAAACAGTGTATAATTTAAGAGGAATCAATGAATAACTTAAGACCTGATTGGAATAGAATTCTCTCAGCCCTGGAAAAAAGCATAAAAGAACAGTCCTTTAGAACATGGTTTACAGACACCCAAATGATTGACTGTTCCAATAATAACATAATTGTCAGAGTACCAACAAAAATCGCTGCCAGTTTTTTGAATCAGAATTATACTGACACTATCTCTGAAGTAATTTATGAATTATATAACGAAAAATATCTGGTAAAATTTACTAACGAAATTATTAATCTAGATGTTGAACCCAAAAAACTCAATAAACATGCAATTGAAAGTCTTAAAGTTAAATCCAGACTCAATCCAAAATATACATTCGAACAATTCATAGTTGGAAAAAGTAATAATTTTGCACACTCTGCTTCAATGGCTGTTGCAGAATCACCCGGGACAAACTATAATCCTCTATTTATCTATGGTGAATCCGGGATGGGAAAAACACACCTTATGCAAGCAATTGCTCATTTCTGTATAAACAATGGCTTTAACAAAACTTATTATTATACTACAACGGAAGAATTCACTAATGAAATGATTGAATCATTACGTTCAAACAACATGCAGAACTTTAGAAATAAATATAGAAATATTGATCTCCTTATGATTGATGACGTTCATTTTCTCTCCAAAAAAGAAGGTACACAGGAAGAGTTTTTCCACACTTTCAATGCTTTGTATGAAAATCGTAAACAAATTGTTATCACCAGCGACAGACCACCAAAAGAAA
The DNA here is from genome assembly GCA_028690365.1 of Candidatus Cloacimonadota bacterium. Lineage (GTDB taxonomy): Bacteria > Cloacimonadota > Cloacimonadia > Cloacimonadales > JAQVBK01 > JAQVBK01. The sequence goes on along the minus strand of JAQVBK010000004.1, from coordinate 10,317 downwards.
TCAGAGACCTTGAACAACGACTTGTTACCAGATTTGAATGGGGTTTACTTGCTGATTTAAAAAGTCCGGACTTTGAAACAAGAGTAGCAATTCTTAAGAAAAAAGCTGAGTCAGAAAACATTTACTTACAACAGGATATTTTCGATTACATTGCCGAAAATATTTACAGCAATGTAAGAGCTCTGGAAGGTTCGTTAATAAGAGTTTTGGCTTTTGCTTCCTACAATAAAATCAATCCCGAAGACATCACAATTGAAACGGCTAAATATATCTTAAAAGATATGATTTCGGAAAAAGAAAAAGATATTACAATGGATAAAGTAATGCAAAAAACCTGCTCATTCTATAATCTTACTCCTGGTCAGATTCTGGAAGATACACGAAAGAAAAACATCGCTTTCCCCAGACAAATAGCTATGTATCTATCAAATCTTTTAATTCCTCAAATATCTCTAAAAGAAATTGCATTATATTACAAAAGAAAAGACCACACCACTGTTTTGCATGCAAAAAAACTTGTAGAATCCTTGTTTAGAGATGATAATGATTTCAGAGCTCAGATTGAAAAACTAATAAAAGAAATTAAATCGGAGTACTAGTATGTTAAAGTCCTTATCCTTTGAAAATAAATCATTTATAGACTTACCCACTTATTCACATGTATCAATGTTAATAAACGTTTTTAACTATACTAATTTTAATGATGTTTTTTCAATTGTGGATAATCTACAAAAAACAAAACAACTTATCCACACCTTATCAACAGAAAAAAAATCTTTTATTTGTAATAAATTCAAGAAGATACAGTTTAATATCAGGTTTTATACCCAAATCCACAAAGCCTACTACTACTACTGGTTTTAATATTTAATAAGAAGGAAGATAAAGAATTATGAATATACTAAAGAATTTTTCAATCGGGATTATGATCCTGTTTTTTCTAATCAGCTGTACAAGCAAAGATAACAAAATTGGAATGCCTGATTCAGATTTACAACCCTTAAAAAGTGAAATAGATATAGAATTGACTGATTTCTATAGTTACAAAGATTCCCTTAAAAATTACGATGGACTTTATTTGAACTTTGGCAATTACCGAAATAATGAATCAAGAGTTCTCATAAAATACGACATTTACCCAGTAGATTTGTATTCTTATGTTTCTGAACCAAAACTAAAAATTACTCTTAACAGAAAGGAATTTGAAGGTGAAATAGAAAACAAAATTGAAATTGGTAAATTGACAAGAGATTGGACAGAAAATGAGACTACTTATGATGTGGCAAAAAAGGATTCTGCGTGGACAAATCAGGGAGCAGATTTTGATTTGTTAGATGATGTGAATTATTATATCGATGAAGATTCTCTATTTGTAGATTTAAGTACTGAATTAATTGAAGAATGGCGAACAGAAACAAATAATGGTATGATTTTTATTCCACAAAGTGAAGATTTAATTCTCGAGATGTTTTCTCGTACATCAACCATTAAGCCAATTCTGACTTTTGAATATCGTAAAACCGAAGAAGATACAACAGTTTATACTTATTCTGAGTCTCCAGTAAAAGATGCTTTTATTACTCTTGAAAGTGATTTTCAAAATTCTCGGGTTTTAGCTCTGGAAGATATTCCACCTGTAAGAACTGTTGTAAAATTTAATGTACCTGATTCAATTTTCAAAGATATCAATAACCAACAATTAGAAAGTGATATGATTAAGATAATTACAATTAATAAAGCTGAATTGGTTATGAAAAAAGATTCAGAAGAAGCATTACTTGAAAAAGATGACTACCTGTTTTTTGAATCGTTACTTATTACTTCGGATATTGATTTTAATGGTTTTCCTGTTTTAACTAAAGATGATTATCTGACAAATTGGTCGATGACCAGTAATTCTAAATTGGATTCACTTGATGTTATAAGAATAAACGTAACTTCACTGGTTCAAGCATTTGTTAGAGAAGAATATGAGAACAAAGGTATTTTGATTAGATCAATTTATGAAAATTCTGATTTCAATCATATAAAATTCAGAGAAGATAATGTTAAATTGGACATCATCTATACAATTCCTGATTTAAAACAGTGAGGTTGATATGAAAAATCTGCTTATTATTGTTTTTTTAATCTTTGCTTGTCAGGCATGTAAAGAAACAATTATTCCTGAAGAATCAAAAGAAGAAATTGTTGCTCAAGTCAATAATGAAAAACTTACCTTACAGGATTTTAAAGCTTTTTTTTCAGATGAAGAATGGAATGAGATGACATTTGAAAATAAGAAAACACATTTGAATAATTGGATTGAATTAACAGTTCTTGCACAGGAAAGCGATAAATTGGGACTTTCTGAAATTGATGCTATAAAAATGAGAATTGATTCTGCACAAAAGAAGGTCAAAGCTAATGCTTTAATTGCTCAGAAAATGAAAGAGATAGAACCTACAGAAGATGAATTGTTTAATTATTTCAAAATTCACAAAGCAAAATATATGGAAAAAAGAAAAGAATATAATATGCAACAAATTACGATATCAACACTCGAAAAACTTGAGAAAGTCAAAGAAGAAATTGGAAATAAAGTCAAATTTTCAGAAATTGCTGAAAAATATTCTGAAGATAATTATGCAAAAAATGGCGGTAATGTTGGATTCGTATCAGTTAATGATGTAAGTGAAGATATTTGGCAGAAACTTGTACCACTAAAAAGATTTTACTATACATCGCTGGAAAAGGATAATAAATTTATAATAATACGACATATTGATGACAGAGAGATTTCTATTGAAATGAAATTCATTTCAGTAAGAGATGAGATCAGAAAAAAACTTATTGAAGAGAAGAAAAGAGACTTAGTGAATGATTATACAAACAAACTAAAAAAGAAATCTGAGCTCTTGATATCAATATAGGAGAACAAATGAAGAACGTTTTTTTTGCGATTACTATGATGTTTTTTTGTTTATTAGGCTCCCAGCAACTGGACAGAATAGTTGCTAAAGTTGGTAGAGAAGTAATTTTAGAGAGTGAGCTGAAAGAACAGATTAAATATGCTCAGAATACTGGTGCTTACGGAGATGAAATAAATGATATAGACATATTAAATAAAATGATAGAATCTATGTTGTTAATCCAAAAGGCAAAAGAATTGAATTATGAAATAGACGAATATAAAATTAGAGAAATGGTTGAACAACAAATGAGTCACATTTTATCAAATTATCCAGATGAAAGCTCTCTTAAACGTGATTTGAGCCAGGCAGGAATGACTATTCCCGATCTAAAAAATCATTACTCTCAAATCATTACTGAAAATGCATATAGAGAACAGATAATAAGAAATATGATTAAAAATAAGGTTATTGTAACTGATATTGAAATTGAAATGTATTACGAAGAAAACAAAGAAGAAATTCCGATGCGACCTGAAATGAATAAAATTGGTATGATAATGAAGGAAATTAAACCAAGCAGCAAAACAAGGGATAAAGCCTTAAAAGAAATAAGATCAATAATGGATCAGATAAAAATTGGTGAAAAATTTGCTGATCTTGCAAAGAAGCATAGCGATTGTTCAAGTGCAGAAAATGGGGGAGACCTTGGTTTCTTTTATAAAGGTGCTATGGTTGAACCTTTTGAAAATGCTGCATTTGCACTTCAGCCCGGTGAAATAAGTGATATTGTGGAAACTGAATTCGGTTATCATATAATCAAAATGGAAGAAAAGCGCGATAATGAAATCAGAGTCAGACATATCCTCAAAATGGTTGAAGTATCAGAAGAAGATATTGTTAATACTGTGAATGATATGAAAAAAGTATTAGATAAATTGAAAAATGGAGAAGATTTTCAGAAAACTGCTGAAATTTTTTCTGAAGATAATGAATCAGTTGCTAATGGTGGAGTCTTGGGAGAATTTACCGAAGAAAACTATCCAGAGTTTTTTAAGGACGTTTTGATTGAATTAAAGGCGGGAGAATACTCTGATGTAGTAAGAGAAAGTAATATTCTTTATATATTTGCAAATCTTGGAAAAACAGAAGAAAGAGTATATGATTTTAGCGAAATAAAAGAAAATCTCAAAAATATGGTTATTGCACAGAAAGAGCAGGAACTTTATCAGTCATGGATAAAAGAAATAATGCAGGAAAGTTATGTGGAAATAGAATATGAATAAACAGAATTTCAAATTCTCTGTCATATTATCAACTTTTTTTGGTATCGGCTTTTTTCCAAAAGCGCCAGGAACATTTGCAACGCTTATAGCACTAATTTTATATTGGTTTTTATCTCCTATGCTTACAGATTTAAATATATATGCTATATTAGCAAGTTCGATAGTTTTATTTGTTTTTTTTAGTATTGTCGCAAGTTATGCAGAAAGAATTCTTGGAAAAGATCCCGGATGTATCGTAATAGACGAGGTATTTGGGTATTTTTTAAGTGTTATTTTTCTACCAAGAAATATAACTATAGCAATTGCAGCATTTATTATTTTCAGATTGTTAGATATCTTTAAACCATTTCCAATAAATAAAAGCCAAGAGTTAAAAGATGGATGGGGAGTTATGGTTGATGATGTCATTGCTGGTATGTTTACTTTTGTGATTATAAAAATAGTTTTAGAATTGAATATAATATAAAAGGAGAAAAAATGTTTAGTTTACTTATGGACACAGCAGCTGAAGGAGTTTCGGCACAACCAAGTCAAAGTGGTGGATTGTTAGGTTTTTTACCTTTCATTCTTATGTTTGCAATTGTTTATTTTTTAATGATCAGACCTCAGCAGAAAAAACAAAAAGAAGTTCAGAAAATGCTGAATGAATTAAATGTAGGGGACAGGGTTATCACTAGCGGTGGAATGATTGGAAAGATTGTAACTATCAAAAAAGATAAAAATAGTGTAGTAATCAGAGTAGATGAAGCTACAAATACAAAAATCGAATTTCAACGTAATGCAATTTCTGCAGTGATTTCTAAAGTCGATTCAAAAGAAAATGAAGAATCAGAAAAGAATCAATAAAATGAACAGCAAAGGTATATAAATGAAACCAAATGTTTTACCTGTAAGAATATATGGCGATGAAACTCTTATAAAAATTTCAGAACATGTTGAGGAAATAAACGATGAATTATTAGAATTCATCGCTGACCTGAAAGAAACCATGTATATTAAGGATGGAGTAGGGCTTGCAGCTCCTCAGGTTGGAGTTTTGAAAAGAATTTTTGTGATAGATACTGAATTTGCAAGGACGAATAAAAAAAATCCAATTGTCTTTATTAATCCTGAGATAACTCAAAAAGATGGAATATTTATCTATGAAGAAGGTTGTTTAAGTTTACCTGGCATATTTGAGACCGTCAGGAGATTTGAAAATATTACAGTAAAAGCTAAAAATGAGAAATGGCAGGATTTTGAGATGAAAGTCTCTGATTATGTTGCAGTGGTTATTCAACACGAATTCGATCACTTAAATGGTGTTCTTTTTATTGATCATTTAAATAGATTCAAAAAAATAAAAATATCACCAATCCTTAAGAGACTTAAAATGACTACTGACTCAGAAGGTATCAATGTTGACGAGTATTTGATTGATAATAGAAGAAAAAGGTAAATTAATGGCGATTGAAAAAGTTATTTTTATGGGAACTCCGGAATTCGCAGTTCCCTCTTTTAAACTTCTCTGTGAAACCCGCTACAAACCTATTTTATGTATTACCCAACCAGATAAAGAGAAAGGAAGAAACAGAAAATTACTTCCACCGGTAGTAAAAATTGAAGCTACAAATGCAGGTGTTCCCGTATTACAACCAGAAGATGTAAACAGTACCGAGATATTCGAAGAACTCTGTAGATACAATCCTGATTTGATAGTAACCGTTGCTTATGGATCACTATTGAAGAAGAAAATCAGAAAATTACCAAAATATGGATGTATAAATTTACATCCATCTTTACTACCATTATATAGAGGTTCAACTCCCATAAACTCCGCATTATTTAATAATGACGTAGTAACCGGCAATACTATATTTAAAATAAATGCCAGAATGGATGCTGGAGCGATAATTACCCAATCTGAGATGAAAATAAGTGAGAATGATAATTTTACTACTCTATCATTTAAACTTTCTGAAAATGGAGCAAACGAGCTTCTAAATTCAATTCAGCTTTTGGAAAGTAATAAGGCTTTTTTTTATGAACAAGATGATAAATTGGCCACTTACAGTGAAAAAATAACAAGAGAAATTACATTGATAGATTGGAACAAACCTGCACGGGAAATAAGAAACAAAGTAAGAGGTTTAGCAGAAATTCCAGGTATGACAGCATCTTTTAGAGGTAAACGCATAAAGATAATTGAGGTAGAAATAGTGGAAGATGAACAAAATAAAGAACCGGGAAGTATTATTGAGATAATAAAAAATAAGGGCATAGTTGTCGCAACCGCCGATAAGAATTTATTAATAAAAAGGCTCCAGCCTGAAGGCAAACAGATAATGAATGCTTATGTATTCAATATTGGAGCAAGAATTACATCTGAAGAACTATTTGGTAATGGGCATTAAACAAATAATTAGCGAAGCCAAGCATTTTCTTATAAACATCATATTAACACAAATTGTGTTATTTTTTTTATTGCTATTCTTTCTCCTAAGCAATAACTTTAAATTATCTTCTATTCCTGTTAATCTGACAATCTCAACGTTAATTGTTATAAATTTGTTTTACATCTGGGCAATGATATTTTTCATATTTAATTTTTCTAAAAGTTCTTTTAGAAACTACAAGACGGTTTTATTTATACTATTCAAAATATTTCTGCCAGTAAATCTTCTAATTCGAGAATTATTCCACTATGTATCAAGAGAAGTTATAGTTAGGGAATTTTTAATAATAAACAATGAAATTGTAAAAAAAACAAATAGAGTGAATAAATTATGTAATCTATTAATTCTATTACCTCATTGTCTTCAAAACAGTGATTGCAAAATAAGAATAACATATAATATTGATAATTGTATACATTGTGGTAAGTGTGATATCTGCAAATTGTGCAAACTTAAGGAAAAGTACAGTTTAAAAATATTTATTGCAAGCGGTGGTACGATTGCTAGGAAAATAATCAAAGAAAACAAACCTGAATTGATAATTGCGGTTGCATGCGAAAGAGATATGCTTTCTGGAGTCAGAGATGTATTTCCAATACCGGTATATTCAGTTCTCAATGATAGACCGGAAGGACCTTGTTTTAATACAAGAGTTTCTGTAGAAAAAATTGAAAATTTTATAAAGAACAGAGACTCCAATACAGAAGTCTCTTGATATAATTATACAGCTGTTAATTTATCAAATATTTCTTTCTTATCAGTGGAGTCTAAGAGTAGTTGTAGATTATCACTGTTTGATAAAAATTTACTAATATAAGACAAAGAAAACAAATGTTGTTTGTCATTATGTAGAAGAAGCATGAAAAATAAATTAACCGGTTTATTGTCGGGAGAATCAAAATCTACACCGTGTGTTGATCTACCAAAAAGTATAGAAGGACTTTTAATTTTAGAAGGGTGAAGTCTGCGCGGGTGTAGTAATGCTACTCCATTGCCTATAGCAGTCGAAATGAGTTCTTCTCTAGCTACCACAACTTCATAAAGCCATCTTTGATTTCTTACGAGCTTTACATCTTTAGCAAGTTTAGACATTTCCCCAATAGCTTCATATTTGTTATCTACTTTGAAATCAAGCATAATGAAGTCTGTACTAAAATAATCCATAAATCGGCAGGCAGTTCTTCGTAAGGCTAACTGCTCATTCTGAGACTCAGAAAGATTCGAAAGCCATTCATTTATCTCATTTTTGTCTACTCTAAAGGTTTTACCTTTAGGAAACTGACTGAATACACCCTGATCTATCATATCAGTAACAATCTTCTTACTCAGTTTGAGATAATTAGAAGCTTCCGTTAGTGTAATCAACTCTCTTGGCATAACAACTCCTTTTAGTGAATAGATATTTTTTTTACGTTAAATACTTTGTACTTGACACTAAAAGCCAAAAAATTGGCGTAAATACATGAAAAAAATAATAGCTATATTAATAACCGTAAGCATGCTTATATCATGCAGCTACTCTGTTTATATGAGTGCATATCCGCATTTAAGGACAATTGATGTCAAGATATTTGATAACAAAAGTGATACTTATGAAATAGAATCAGAATTAAACGATTCTTTAGTCAGACAATTCTTGATTGATTCTCGTCTGAAAATAGCCTCTGTTGAAGTTGATTGTATTTTAACAGGTGTTATAAAAGCTTATGAAAATAAAATTGTATCATTTAACGTTGAAGAAGCGGTTGATGAATACGAAGTATCAATTGCATACGACATTGATTTTTTTGATAATGTGAATAGTCAGACACTATGGAAAGCGGAAAACGCAATTATAAGAAAAAAATACTATCCGAATTCAACTGATGATTTAAAAATAAAAACAGAAGAAGAGGCCAGACAGGAAATCTTCGAAGATATTTTCAAAAAAATAATGGAAAACACTTTAGAAAAATGGTAAAAAAATGAATAATGAAAAAAATTTGATAAGAATAAACAAATTTATTGCTTTATGCAATATTTGTTCAAGAAGACAAGCTGAAGATTTAATTAAGCAATCAAGGGTAAAAGTAAACGGAAAAATCCAAAACGATTTGTCATATATAGTAGATGTAAAAAATGACTCAATTGAAGTAGATGGGAAAGTCATTGAGGTCAAAAGTAAGAATATCTATATTATGATAAACAAACCAAAGAATTACATTGTAACAAAAAAAGATGAGTACAATAGAAAGAATATTTTTTCATTAATTCCTGACTTTGGGTCAAATATGATGGCTATTGGAAGATTAGACAGTCAAACAGAGGGAATGCTTATTTTGACAGATAATGGAGATTTTGCACAGCAAATAATTCATCCTAAAAACAAAATTCCCAAGACCTATAAAGTTGTATGTAAAGGAATTATTTCTGATGCTTCTGTTGATTTATTGAGAAAAGGTGTTGAGATTAACGGAAAGATTACACTTCCATGCAAAGTCTTTGTGAAAGAAAGAAGGGACAATAGAACTGTTTTGAAAATGACAATATACGAAGGCAGAAACAGACAGATAAGAAGAATGATTGAAACTATAGGAAGCTCAGTACATGAATTAAAGAGACTACAGATAGGAAAGCTGAAGATGTCAAAATTGCCTATAGGAATGTGGAGATTTCTCACTCCCCGTGATTTGGCATTATTATTAGAAAGAAAATAGGAGTCAAAATGAATATCGGAATAATTGGAAAAGCAAATTCAGGAAAAACAACTATATTTAACGCTCTGACAAAATCTGAAATCGAAACTAATTGTTTTTCAGAAAAAAATGTTAAGCCTAATGTAGCAGTAGTAAATCACATTGATGATAGAATAAAGAAGTTGTCTGAAATGTATGAACCCAAAAAGACAATTTTTGCTAACATAGAATTTCTGGATTTTGCCGGAATAGAGAAGGTTGAAGGTAAAGGTAATATTTTTTCTCCTGAAACTATGGGCATAGTAAAGACTTGTGATAGTTTAGCCATTGTCATAAGAAATTTTGAGTCTGATATGATAGAAGAAAATATTAATCTAGAGAAAGATTACCAGAATATAATAGAGGATTTAATACTTTCAGATTTGATAATAGCTGAGAATAGGAAAGAAAAAATAGAATTAAACAAGAAAAGAGGAATAAAAACAACTGAGTCAGAAATAGAAGAAAAAGCAATAGATAAAATTATAGAATGTTTAAATAGGAATAAAGAAGTTAAAAGTATTGAATTAAGTGAAGATGAAATTAAAGCTGTCAGAGGTTTTAATTTTCTAACTTTGAAACCACATTTAGTAATTGTGAATTCTTCTGAAATAAGATACAAGAAATCAGATGTTATTATAGATTTTAATAATTGTGAAGTTATTGAAATATGTGGTAAATTTGAGATGGAATTAAACAGTCTTGAGGATGATGAGAAGTCTATCTTCATGCAAGACATGGGAATAGAAGAATCTGCAATCAAGTTACTTACTAAAAAAGTATATGAAACTATGGGTTTGATTAGTTTCTTTACTGTAGGTAAGGATGAAGTAAGAGCATGGACTATTAAAAGAGGACAGAATGCAGTTGAAGCTGCAGGGAAGATACATTCTGATCTAGCCAGAGGATTTATTCGGGCTGAATGTTTTTCATATTCAGATTTGATTGAACATGGAGATGAAAAGAGACTTAAAGAAAAAGGTTTGTTAAG
>JAQVBK010000150.1 GCA_028690365.1 Candidatus Cloacimonadota bacterium | reverse complement strand
ATTTCAGGATGATCTTGTAAGGCAAGATCGATGAGGGTAGGACAACGTTTTGAATAAAACGGCTCTGCGTATGCATGATTACCGTGACCGAGGATCTCGATGGCCTTTTTCTGAGTCATCCGTTCAATTGCACGGTTCCAGGCGATAACTGATCCATTTTTATCAATCGCAAAGGTAGGATCTGGAATAAAGTCAATAATATTTTGAAGTGTCCGGGCACTCTCATCCAAAGCATGAGACTTTCGTATAAGTTCCAATTCATTTTGTTTTATAAGAGTTATGTCACGAAGCGTTTCAACGACCCCGATGAGTTGATCTTTTTCATCATAAAGCGGACTTGCTTTCACCCATACGTTTCGTTTACCACCTGAACCGAGGCACACTATTGTCTCAGCGGTGATGGTATCCTCTTCATGAATAATATTTTCATACCATTCCTGAATTCTGGAATCAGGATTAAAAATATGATCCGCTAGTGATAATCTGGGAATTCCAAAGATTCTCTGGGAAAAGTCTCTTAATTTGATATTCAGCATTTCCTGTTCTGAATATCCGGTCACTTTTTCAATGGCACGATTCCAGGCGATCAGATATCCATCAGTATCAATAACAAAAGTCGGGTCAGGAAGATGATTAATAATCATCTTTGACTGATGATGCACTCGTAATAATTCAAGTTCGGCACGTCTTTTTTCAACGGCCTTCTGTATCATATTTACCAATTCAGTATATTGGGCCTTTGGTTCGCCTCCCTTTTGCAGATAAAAGTCAGCTCCATTGTTCAGTGCCTCAATAACGACTTCTTCACGACCTTTCCCCGTAAAAAGAATAAATGGAACAAAATGATCAGAATCCCTGATTGTTTTTAAAAAAGAAATCCCATCCATCTCAGGCATCTGGTAGTCAGATACAATAATGTCAAAAGTTGAAATGTTCAGGGAGGATAATGCGTCTTGCGCTGAAGATACTGTTGTTACACTTAAATTCCAGTATTTTTGAAGATATATCTGCCCAATCTCCAATAATTCAGGTTCATCATCAACATATAGAACGGAATACATAAAATCACATAAAATTCAAACTCGAATACTCAATACTCAGGTAGTAACCGAGAAATAACGGAGCCAGGTTATTGATACTCACCGAAACCTTCTCTCTGAAAAATTAAAGAGAAAAACTCTCAACTTCTTTCTTTAATTCCTTTGCCATGCCAGAGATCTCTCCTGAAGCACTCGCTATCTCCTCTGTTGATGCACTGGACTCTTCAGCAACTGCTGCAAGACCAGTCATTTTTTGTTCTTCACCAGTCACCATCTGTTGAATTACCCCGACATTTTGTGTAACCCGGTTGGTTGCCTCTGCCTGGTTTTCCGTGGCACGTGTAATCTCCGATACATTACTTTCAGCAATTTCAATGTCTTTTGCAATTTGATTGAGTGATGAGAGAGCATTTCCAACTGATGAAGAACCTGCAATAATACTATCAAATGCATTTTTCATAGATTCTGCAGTCATTTCACTCTCTTTCATCAGGGTGGAGATAAGTTCTCCGATTTTTCCGGTCGCTAGTTTGGATTCTCCGGCCAGGTTCTTTACTTCTCCTGCAACAACTGCAAATCCTCTTCCATGTTCTCCGGCTCTGGCCGCTTCGATTGCTGCATTAAGTGCCAGTAAATTCGTCTGATTCGCAATATCCCCGATCATCTGAACAATTTTTCCTACTTCGTTCATCCGGTTATTCAGGGTTATTATCTGATCAGTCGCTTCACGGGAGATTTTTTCAACGATCTTCATTTTTTCAGTTGCTTCTTTCCCCTGATGAACAGCCTGATTCCCATTCGAAGCAATTTGAGCTACTAATTTCCTAACATCCTGAGCGCTTGCAGAAATCTCTTCAATCGATGCAGAAAGGTCAGTAATCTCATTCGAAACGCGATCCAACTCCTGCAATTGATCTGATATCTCCTGTGATGCCTGCTGGCTAATCAAAGCTACCTGTTGTGAACCCTCAGTGAGGTCCACCGTTGCCCTGCTGATATCTTCAATCGACTGAGCAAGAGATTTACTCTGACCAAGAATGGAGACAAGGACATCATGTATCGCCTGGATAGATGAATTCAGATCTGCCTTCACCCCGATAAGTGGATCTTCATCATATGTCGGAGTTGAAACCGAGAGATTTTTATTTGCCAGAGCAGATAAGGTATCGGCTATCTCACCAATACTCTTCTGCAATTTCTGCTCAAGTTCCCGGATAGTGGTAATATCAAAATATACTCCAAGAACCTCATCAATTTTTCCATTCTCATCTGGAAGAGGGAGGTAATTGGCTGTCAGGTATAACTTCTTTTTTGGTGTTTCAACCAGAAGTTCTCCAGTCACAGCGATTCCTTTTGTGAACGCAAGTCTGAAATCCTCACCTTTTCGTTCAAGAATCTTAAAATCAGTAAGTTTCATGGAAAGGATTTGTTCTTGAGAATATCCACTTAACTCTACCCAGGTTTTGTTTGCACGGATAATCTTAAGGTCCTTGTCAAGAATAAATATCAGCCCTGGATTATTTTCAATAATCATCTGATTTTTATTTTCAAGGGCCTTAATGGACGAAATATCGAAATATGCTGCAAGAATCTCATTAATTGTGCCATCTTCTGAGGGGAGGGGAACATAATGGAATTGCAAGTGAAGTTTTCCTTTCGGGACGATAACCCCCAGTTCACCGGTCACTTCAGCACCTTTCGTAAATGCATCCATGATATTCCCTCCTGAACGTTCATACACCTTAAAGTCGGTTAGTTTCATTGAAAGTAGTTGATCCATGGAATATCCACTGACAGTTACCCAGGAAGGGTTCGCTTCAGTTATATTAAGGCTTTTATCTAGTATGAAGAAAAGAGTGGGATTTTTTTCAATAAGAATACGGTTTTTTTGTGCCAGGGAATGTAAATCGGTCACATCAAAATATGCAGCAAGGATTTCATCTATCTGCCCATCCTCTGATACAAAAGGCACATAATGATATTGTAAGTGTACCCTTCCATTGGGAACTTCAACACCGAGTTCACCGGTTACTTCAGCACCTTTTGTAAATGCATCCATAATATTCCCTCCCGAACGCTCATATACCTTAAAATCAGTGAGTTTCATGGAAAGGAGCTGGTCCCGGGTGTACCCGCTGAAAGTCTCCCAGGAAGGGTTCGCTTCAGTTATATTAAGGCTTTTATCCAGTATGAAGAAAAGAGTGGGATTTTTTTCGATCATCAACTGATTCTTTCGTTGCAGACTCCGATTTTCGGTTACATCAAAGTATACAGCGAGAAGGCTTTCAATTTCATTCCTGTCCCTTGAATGAAAAACCGGAGTATAATGATATACCAGGGCAAGCCTTCCATTTGGAGTATCCAGAACCATCTCTCCTGAAATCGCCCGTTTCTCTCTGATTGCACGGTCGATAGTGTCACCTGAACGGGAGAAAACCGAGAGATCTTTTAAATTCATTGAAAGGAGTTGTACACGTGAATATCCACTTTTTTGTATCCATGCACTATTTACATCAATGATGTCAAAGGAAGGATCCAGGATAAGCATGAGGGCCGGATTATCCTTAAAAATCGCATCGTTATCTCGTATTGACAGAGCACTTTTATCATGATCCCCGATCCCTGAAGGAGTGACCTGAAGACCAATCAGAACCAAATCCTTATCATTCGATGAAAATGTTGAGAATGATGAGAAGGTAAGGAAAATTTCCCCAGGATTTTTATCAGGCCCAGTCACTGAAAATCTCCCTGATTCTTCACTTATGCTCATCGGTTTGTTCACGGCCTCTCTATACATAGCATGAAAACGATCCCTCTCCTGGGGGAGGATTTGAAATGTCGTGCAAAAATCCATGTCAATATACCGATCAGGTGTCTCCCCACCTAGGAGGCGTACTGCCAACAAGGATATCTCCTTTATCTGGCCCTCTTTCACCAGAACGAGGGGTGAAGGCGTATATCTTATCATCGAATTGTCATGCAGATTGTAATGATTGTTCATTTTATTCATGTTCTTCCCATAATTTTTTAAAGATTCCGATAAAAGCCGGCTTTGATTGGTAATATGTCATTGAACCCTGAATTTCAATTAAAATAATCGTTTTACGCTTTGTTTTAGCATGGACATGATAAACGACTGATGATGTTTTATGAGTCAGACGATCCTCCATTGATTTTTTGATTGTCGGAATATCTGCTTCAAGAAAGAACGATAGGAAAGGAAGGGAACAGAGTTCTTCAAGAGTGTATCCAAGGAGTGACACAATATAGGGGTTTGCATAAAGGAATTTCTCATCCTGAATGATGTAAACTCCGAGTGACAAAGATTCAGCCAGCTTTCTGAATTTTTCTTCTGATTCCCGAAGTGCATGTTCAGTATCTGAAAGCCTGGAAATATCAATAATTGATACAACGCTCTGTTTTGTATCAGGGATCATACCAACCGTGATAAATGAGCGAATTCTCTGGTTATCCCTGGTGATAAAGGTAAATTCATATTGTGAGGGAATATTCGATGCCCCTTTCCGGCGGTCCTGGTGATATTCATACATCCGTTTCAAATCTTCAGGAGAAACAAAACTGGTCCATGACATCGAATGTTCGAGATTTGAACGAGAGTACCCGGATATTCGTTCCATTTCATGATTTGCAGAAATAATGGACGTATCTTCATCCAGCACCATCATGGCCGTTCCGGTTGATTCAAATACCGTCCGATAGAGTTCCTCTGATTGTACAAGATTAATTTCTACCCGTTTTCTATCAGTAATATCACGACCAACGGACTGATATTCAACACAGGTTCCATGTTCATCAAAAACTGCATGGTCTGACCATTGGTGCCACCGGATTCCCCCATCGGGAAATATCACCCGGTGTTCAATAGTTCCGTCAGGGTTTTCAGGGGTAAGGTTTGAAAAATATTGGCATAATTCTTTGAGATCTTCTTTCGGCATTATTGGTTTAAATTTTTTACCAATTACTTCATCAGGTGAGATCCCAAAATACGTACAGTACGCATTATTAA
The DNA here is from genome assembly GCA_028690365.1 of Candidatus Cloacimonadota bacterium. Classification (GTDB taxonomy): domain Bacteria; phylum Cloacimonadota; class Cloacimonadia; order Cloacimonadales; family JAQVBK01; genus JAQVBK01. Next base: position 3,030 of record JAQVBK010000150.1, on the reverse strand, counting down.
CGAAGATATGTGTTCCATCAGGGTGGTATCGACATATGAATTCGGTCTGTTGTTCAACGACATTTCGATACCGCTCCTCGCTTTCAACAAGTTGTTGATCTCCTTTTCTTCGTATGATAGCGTTGATTATTACTTGACCAAATATCCGTAAAGTATTTATTTCTTCATCAATCCAGGATGTTTCCTGTAGCAATGTATCAAGACCCAGAATCCCAGTTGTAACTTCTCCGATCTGGATAGGAACAAGGAGTATGGATTTTATATTTAATTCTCCGATTCTACCGAAAAATTCAGGATCTTCTGTTTTTTTTCCTGTGACGGAATCACAAAGAACATGCTGATTTAGATTTAATTCAAAAAATATGTTATAATAATCAGATAAATTTTCGTGCTGGATTTCTTCATATGCAGATTTATATCCGGGTTTACACCAATCATGAGTGATTGAAAAGGTTTTTTTTGTCGCATCGTCCCACATCATGAGATAACATCGATCAGATCTACATAAGGTCCCAATTTCTTCTAAAGCATCTTCAATTTTTTTATCAATAAAAAGAAAAGGGGTATTCATCAGACCAGTTGAGATTTCAGTAATTCTTTTTATTAAAGATATCTGTTTCTCAAGCGCTCTCTCTGTTTTCTGCTTATCTACCGCCTTTTTGAGTTTATGAATGAGTTCGATGAACTGAGCCTTTGGATCCCCACCTTTCTGAAGATAAAAATCAGCACCACTATTTAATGCATCGATTACAACTTCTTCCCGTCCCTTTCCGGTAAATATGATAAAAGGAGTATTACAACCACGTTGTCGGATATTTTTGAGTAATGTAATGCCATCAATTTCTGGCATCTCGTAATCAGATATAATGGCATCATAATTCCTTGTAGTAAGATGATCAAACGCTTTTTTTGGATCTGAACAGATATCTGCGGATATTTCTCCACTTTTTTCAAGAAAAATCTTCCCAATATTGAGGAGATCCTGTTGATCATCAATATATAATACAGATATCATGGAAATGGTGCTGTTTTTCTGTTCAAGTAATTTGCAACATGAGAAAGTGGCTTATTTGACTACTCACATATGTGTATATGATAAGCAATAACTTAAAGGATAGTGAAGCCGTGCAACATTGCCCAGCAATGCCCGTAATATTTTTATGAAAAATATTGAATCCGATATAATTAATTATCTACAGAATAAGGACGATGAGGTAACGATACGTGAACTGACAGAGCAGTTTCACAGTAACCGTAATACCATAGCGAAATATCTCCAGGCTCTCATCCGGAGAGGCGATATTGAAGTTACGCAATTTGGGATGATGAAAATATATCGGATGAGTTCACGAATTCCAGCAAAGGGAATGTTTCATCTGGTTATGGATCCCGCCTGTATCATAGATACGGAGAGAAATATTGTTTCTTACAATACATATTTCACAGAATTATTTTCTTTAAAAGCAAGTAACCGAAAATTGTATTCACCTTGTACACTGCCAGAAGAGTTCTACCAGAACGATCTTGTTGATGCCATTATCCAAGGAATCCATGGGGAAATATCTGAGAAGGCTCGGGAGATGAAAATTTCCGGAAGGCTCTATGCTCTTCATGTAAAAATACTGCCACTTATTCTTGAAGACAATACCTTTGGATGCGGGGTAATTTTCAGGGATGAATCTCGTGTTCAGAAATTATCCAGTTTTTTGGAAGAGTCAGAGGGAAGATATCGTGCTATTGTTGATGACCAAATGGATCTTGTGTGCCGGAGAGCACCAGATCTTACCCTTACCTATGTGAATAAGGCATACTGCGAGGCTGCACGGCGAACTTCAGATGATCTTCTGGAGAAGAAACTATTCCCCTTTGTTCTCACCAATCTCTCAAATGAAACAGAATCAATTTACCGACAGATTACCATAAATAATCCAATTATTGAATTTAATACAAAAGATATTTCCAGCAACGGACAAAGCCGCTGGTTGCAGTGGAACTTAAGGGGTTTTTTTTCTCCACATGGAGAGATTTTGGAGTATCATGCAATAGGAAGGGATATCACCCCGTTAAAACGGTGTGAAGAACAGATCCGAATATATCAACAATCAATTGAGTATCTTGTCCAGGAACGGACGCGTGAACTGCAGGAATCAAACCAGAGATTAATAGAAGAACTGATGATTTGGGAGAAAAAAGAAGGAAGACTTTTAGAACGTGAAATGTGGTTTAAATCTATATTCAATAATATTACCGAACCATGTCTTCTTTTTGAACAGAGTGAACATGGAGAACCAAGCAGGATAATTGAGGCGAATAAAAGTGCCTGTCATATTTTACAATATAGTCATGATGAATTACTCTCAATGGTATCGACTGATATTACCACAGAAGAACACTGGTATGAATATCTCCAGTGTTATGCAAAACACTTCGCTGAAGACCAGGTCATCAGGTATCACGGAGTGGGGAAGAGAAAAGATGGGAAAAAATTACAGGTAGAAGTTTCAGCACAACGATTCAGATTGAGAAAAAAACCATTGGTCCTGATGATCTGCAGATCTCCGGAGGAACCGGTGTGACTATTAATGATCCATATGACCGGGTTTTTATGGCTTGAAACCAATAAATATATACATGAATAGCTAAAGAAGACTCGATTATCGGCGATTTATCCGATATTTTCACCCTCATTTATTCACGAGGAGGAAACGTGAAGTAGAATGTTGTTCCTTCTCCAGGTGTTGACTCTACCCAGATCTTCCCGCCATGTCGCCGGATAATACGATGAACGGTTGCAAGACCCACTCCTGACCCTTCGAACTGGTCAGTTCTAACAAGCCTGCTGAAGGGTTTAAAGATCTGGTCGGATAACGCCATATCAAACCCTATACCATTGTCCCTGACATAATAGACCGTATCAGGTTCTTCTTTGACAACACCTACCTCTACCCGGGGATCACTTCTGTTTCTGGAGAACTTCACGGCATTACTGATCAGGTTCATAAAGACCTGCCTTATCATCGTCTTATCCCC
>JAQVBK010000149.1 GCA_028690365.1 Candidatus Cloacimonadota bacterium | reverse complement strand
GAATGCATTGATTTACCGGAAAACCTACACTCTCTACAAAAACGGTTATCGATAGTAATTTATGAAGCAGCAGCTTCCTGCACCTTTGATTCTTCCCACTATTCTCTGGATTTCAGGTATCATCATTGCCAGGTTGCTCGAGTTTAATATAGCTGTAACAGCTTCTTTTATAGCTTTCTTTCTTGCAATTTCGCTGGTAAAACAATTGAGAAAATCGCTTCTCCTGATTATTCTTGTTTTAATGGGAATGCTCAGGTTTCAGTCTGCTCAGATAAAATCAGAAAGGCATATAATGAGCATTCTAAATGAAAAGCCTCAACTAATTCAGCCTCTGAGAGGGACAATAATATCAGAGATCAAAGAAAGAGAAATGAACCGCAGTTTTCTGCTCAAATTAGAAGAACTCTCTGGTCAGGAGATTGATGGAAAACTGCTTTTTTTTACAACTCAGGATAGTCTTGCCCCCGGCGATGTAATTGAAACAATAGCAGAGATTAAAACTATTCCCGGCAAATCAAATCCTGACAGCTTCGATTATGAGGAATTTCTCCGTTCCAAAGATATTTATGGTACAGCATTTAATAAAACAAATATAAGAATAACAGACAGAAAGAAATTTTCTCTGAGAACAGTTCCAATAAAAATCAGAATGGAAATCATCAGGCGTATCGACAGCTCTTTTGGTGCAAATGCCGGATTTGTAAAAGCAGTTATTCTTGGAGAAAAAGACTACGAAGATCCCCGCCGGCAGACTTTAAATCAGGCTGGACTCAGTCATCTTCTGGCAGTCAGTGGGTTGCATGTAGGTATCATTTATCTGATATTTTTCTCACTCCTGAAGATATTCATTCGCAATCGGAAATTCGTCAGAATTGTGATTATCTTCCTGCTGCTTCTCTATGCCGGAATCTGCAGTTGGGCGCCGTCAGTCACCAGAGCTTCTGTTATGATATCACTTTTCATGCTCTCATCAATCTGGCAGAGAAAATATAATTCCAATAATATTCTCTTTGCATCGCTGCTTATTATTACCGCCTTTGATCCGGCTCAACTATTCTCAGTGGGTCTGCAGTTGTCATTCCTCGCTGTATTTACAATTCTCAACATTGTCCCGCGGGTAAAATTGTTTCCCCGGGTGGAGGAACCGGGATTTCTTTTGCGTTTCCTTGATATTGTCTATAAACTGGCGGTGATGTCAATGGTACTTTCTTTAATTTTGAGTCCGTTGACCATTTATTATTTCAATCAAACCAGTTTAAACGGAGTTGTCGGAAATCTGCTGGGAATTTCCCTGATCGGAATCATGCTCCCTCTGGCTATGCTGATAATTTCTCTTTCCGGATTGGGTTTCATTCAGGAGCTATATCTGAATACTTTCAATTTTCTTTTGCTGATCTTTGATAAATGGTCTGAGTTATCTGCCAATTTACCGCTTTTCTTTCAGGATATTCGCATTTCTTTACTCAGATTGATAATTATTTATCTGATTTCGGCAGCAATTATTCTCTCCATCAAGAATAATTTATGGAATAGAAAATATCGATTTTTATCTGCCATAGCCGGGACGATTGTAATTATGATTCTTCTGATTACACCTCCCGCCCTTCACGATAATCTGGAAATTGTCTTCTTTGACTGCGGACTGGGAGATATTATCTACATCAAGACTCCTGAGAATGAAAAAATAATGGTCGATACCGGACCTATTGATAAAAAGAAGATTTATTTCGATAACTCTGCTCTGCCTTATTTGAAAAAGCGTGATGTAAAGACCATCGACTGGCTTATTATCACTCATGCCCACAATGATCATTTTGGAGGAGTTTCCACAGTTTTTTCAAATTTCACAGTGAAGAATCTTTTGATTAGTGATGAATTTGTTTCAGATAAAGCCTGGGAACTCGTCTCCATGCATATTGATTCAACTCTGACAAATATAATGGTAGTGACAGATACTTTAAGTCTGCCGTTGGAGTCAGTTAAGTTTAAAATCATTCATCCTGACAAAAACTATATCGGACACGACAGAAACAATCTTTCCATTGTCGGCAGACTTGATTACAGAGATTTATCTGTATTGCTTACAGGCGATCTGGAAGGTGAGGGAGAGGAGTATCTGATTAAAAATTATCATCAATATCTTGATACAGATATTCTAAAAGTGGGACATCACGGCAGTAAGAGCTCCACAACAGAGAGTTTTTTATCAATAGTTTCTCCTGAATATGCTATTATATTCACGTCGCAGAAGAATAGATTCGATTTTCCCCATATTCCAACCCTGAACAAATTAAGTTTTCTGAGAGACAACCTTTTTGTTACTGGCTTTGAAGGGGCAATTCAGGTAATCAGTGACGGGGAAAAAGCTGATTTTAAAACATATCTTACAGAACGTTCATTCACAGATTATTCTTTGGATGACTGATTTCCTGCCAATCATTGTTAAATAGGAAATTATTATCAGCAAATGAGTTAATAAACAGAGGATAATATGAAAATAGCTGTTATTCAATTAACTAAAATGGGTGATCTTTTGCAGTCAGTTCCTTTATTGAAAAAATTGAAATTGAAATACCCTGCTGCAGAAATTACTCTTATTCATAGCGAACTTTTCCATGAAACTGCTCAGAAACTGCCGGTTGATGAATTGATGCCGGTTAATCTGGATCGATTGTTTTTAAAAAACGGTGATGGATATAGAGTTGTTGCGAATGAATATTCTGCTGAAGTTGTTCAGACTTTGAAAAATTTTGATCTAATCGTAAATCTCAACAGCTCTTCCGCATTAAGAGAACTGCTGGGAAATCTGACAGAAAGAAAAATCTGTGGTTTCTATGGAAATGATGAATGGAGTAATAACTGGTTGAATTTTAATCTGGCGTTTATCAAATCCCGTAATTTTTCTACTATCAATTTAGTAGATATTTTCAGCAACATCATTGCCGGTAAGAATCCCGGTAATTTTTCAACAAATGATAAATCAGAAAACAAGACTGTAGTAATTCAACTTGGCTCCAGAAGTAAGAAGCGTCAGTACCCGTTGGCGTTGTGCGCAGATATTGCGGATAAACTTATCGATAAGGGATATTCTGTTAAATTGACCGGTTCTGTGGAGGAGAGAGTTCTGGTAGCCAGATTTATGGAAATGGTCAGAAATCCTTACCAGATTACAGATTATGTAGGCAAAACCTCCATCAGTGAATTATTCAAAATAATTGAATCCAGCGGTCATCTGATTACAACCGACACTGGAACTATGCATATAGCAGCTCATCTGAAAATACCGGTTACCGCCATATTTACTGGGCCGGCGTATCCATTTGAAACTTTAGGTTATAGCTCTGCAGTAAGAGCTTTTATTCCCGATAGAAATAAATATAGATGTTACCCCTGTCAGGAGGAAACAGAGTGTCCTTACAACTTTGGTTGTCAACATTCTATCTCCCCTTGTGCAATTGTTAAGTCAATTTTAGGAGATGTTGAAACACTCAAATTTTATCGAACAGATTATGATGAAATAGGACAATTTCTGATTCCTAATGCGACTGAAAAAAAATCCGAGTCAGAGGTGTTGTCCTATCTCAACAGAATTTTTGCGCTGAAAGAATTTTGTTCAGTTGATAAACAAATTATATATTATTTTCCTGATAATGACAATCTGACCAAAGTAACAAAATCACTTATAACGGATCTGAGCAGAGAGTTGAAAATAATGAATTTCCTCAGCGAAAAGGGAGAAAATATTTGGGATAAAAAAGATTCTTTCCACTATATTCTGCCATTAATGTATATGCAAAAACTTGCCCCCAATTCTAATTTGCCGGACAAATACAGACTTTTTCTGATGAATATTGATGAGATAATAAACAAATAAGGAGATGTGATGAAAAGAGAATTAAAAATTACCAGGAACTATCTTATGCACCCATACGGTTCAGTACTTATAGAAACAGGAAATACAAAGGTTATCTGCAATGTTACAGTGGATCAGGGAGTTCCCCCATTCCTGAGAAACAAACAGACCGGCTGGCTTACTGCTGAATATGGCATGTTGCCGGCAAGTACAAACTCCCGGATGCGCCGAGAGGCTTCGGCCGGTAAAATCAGTGGTCGGACAGCAGAGATTCAGAGACTGATAGGTAGATCGTTACGTTCAGTTGTAGACATGACCAGATTCCCCGATTATACGGTTTTGATTGACTGTGATGTAATTCAGGCTGATGGCGGAACAAGAACAGCTTCCATTACTGGTTCTTGTGTGGCTTTGCATGATGCCTTTTCCCGAATGCTGGAAGAGGGGAAGATAAATGAAAATCCTCTGAAAGAATTCATCGCAGCAATCAGTGTCGGGATAGTAAACGGAGAAGTGGTAACAGATCTTGATTATGAAAACGACTCAAATGCCGAAGTGGATATGAACGTTGTTATGACTGAATCCGGGCATTTCGTGGAGATTCAGGGAACAGCTGAAAAGAATCCATTTACTGCCGATCAGCTCAGATTAATGCTCACCGCTGCAGAAGAAAGTATTAAACTGCTGATTGCTGAGCAGAAAAAATCAATTCAGGAATAAAGAAATGAAACTGGCAACTCTGTGTTATCTGAAAAAAGATGGCAAAACCTTGATGCTACACAGAATCAAAAAAGAGAATGATTATCACAAAGATAAATGGAACGGTCTGGGTGGGAAATTTCTGCACGGAGAAACTCCTGAAGAGTGCGCTTTTCGTGAAATAAAGGAAGAATCAGGGTTGGAAGCAGAGGAGCTTACTCTAAAAGGGATTATTACTTTCCCAATCTTTGACGGAATTGACGATTGGTATGTGTACGTTTTTACCTGTAACAAATTTTCCGGTAATCTGATTGATTCCGATGAAGGTAAATTGGAATGGATAGAAGATGAGTCTCTTTTTGATCTGCCCTTATGGGAAGGAGATAAAATATTTTTGAATTGGCTAATTGAGGACAGATTTTTCTCGGCAAAATTTGTGTATGAAGACAAACAATTAATAAGTCATTCTGTCTGTTTTTATTGATAATGAAATTATTCGATTCTGTTCCACAGTGGTTTAAGTATCTGTTTGTTTTTGCCTCTTTCTTCGGGACAGCTTTTTGTCAGAATTTTCTTTCGCTTTCCAGTAAGGTGGAATTTGTAACCTTAACATTATCGGATAGCGTTTATACACTGCAAAACACCCCTTTGATTGCAAATTCTGAAGTAGTATCGGTTGATACTCTTATTTTTCAAAGAGATTTGGATTACAAAATCGATTATTCTACAGGAGTGATTTATTTTCCTGGAATAAAAGAAAAACAAACATTTCGGATCTATTATCAGTTCATTCCTCCCGAATTATCAAAGAAAACCTACTATTATCAGGAACAGACCTTTCAAGATACTACTCAAACAGTCATTACAATTCCTAGACGACGTGACTACTGGGAAGGTAATCAAATCAATATCAGTGGCAGTAAGACATTTTCAATTTCTGTAGCAAATAATGAAGATGTCAGATTAGATCAGTCGCTGTTTCTTCAATTGGATGGAGAGATAAGTAAGAATGTATTTGTGGAAGCTCAAATTACTGACAGTCAGTCTCCCATCACTCCGGAAGGAGATAGCCGTGAACTCAGCAGTCTGGACCAGATAATGATTCGGGTCTATGGTAAACAATATGATATCTCTTTTGGGAATCTGGAGATGAAGTTAACCGGTAATTACTTTCTCAATTATACTCCGCAGTTTGAAGGTGTTAAATTTCTCTGGGATGGTAAACAGAAAGCTCGTATGGCATTGGCAATATCTAAAGGTAAGAGTACAACTTTTACTTTTAGTGGTCAGGATGGTAAATTAGGTCCATATTACCTGACAGAGAGTATTGCTAAAGGTGTGCTGATAATTCCCGGTTCTGAGATTATCTATCTGGATGGTCAATTAATAGAGAGGGGAGATGATTATACCATTGATTATTCTGAAGGAACTGTTACTTTCAAAAATAGAGATATTAGCTCAGATTCATATATTATGGCGACTTTCCAGTACAGTGATGAAAACTACAGACAGAACCTTTATATGCTGGGAGGAGATCTGAGTCTTGGCGATAAGTTCTATCTGAATCAAAATTTATTCTATCAGATAGATGATAAAGATAATCCTCTGAGCGGAGGTTATAGTGATGATGATAAATTAGCAATTCAACAAGCCGGAGACTCAGCAGTGCTTGTAAGTGGTATAACAGAAACAGAGGCAGGTGAAGGGGATTATGTATTAAACTCATCCGGCTATTATGAGTATGCTCCCGGCGATTCTACTGCTAATTTTATTCTCAACTTTGTCTATGTGGGAAGTGGCAATGGAGATTACAGCAGAGAGTCATTTGCAAGGTATAATTATGTGGGAGAATCTTTAGGTGATTGGATTTTAGCCCGTGAGATTATTCCACCGCAATCAAGACTCAATTATGACATTGCGGCAGGTTATCACAGCGATTTGATACAGCTGGAACATGAAACACTCATTACTTATCTGGATCTCAACACAATGTCTTCTCTTAATGATGGAAACAATATCGGTTTTGCATTCCACAATGGTGTGACTTTTACTCCCGATTATGATAATTTTATGCCGGAACTGACAGTTTCCCAACGATTTTTCAGTAGGGACATCAGACCAGTTACCGAAATCCGCGACGCAACTGAATTCTATGAAACAAATTTCATTAATGAACCTGATAGCTTAGAGAAACATGAATATTTTGCTTCCTTGAAACTCTCAGTCTATGAGTTTATGTTCCCGAAATTTTCCTACAAAAACAGGATTCTAAAAGATTATGCTGAAAGCAATAGTATGAATGCAGAGCTGAATTTTGAACAGAAAGCTTTTTCCCCTTCGATTCGCGAAGACTTCTCAATAAATCGTCAAAATTACAAGTCATCTCCCATCAAAACAGATGAAATAATAAATAACAATATCGAAGTCAGCTATCTTATATCAATGATAAGACCAGGATTTTCTTCGCTATATCGTCAGTTCCTGCAGAAGAACACGGATGATAGTGAGACTGGCAGCAAACTCTTCGAGAAAACTATCTTTTTATCACTGGAAAAAATGAAAAAGATAAGTGCCCGATTCTCGTATTCATATCAGGACAATTTCGACAAAATCGGAAGGAAGAACAAGTCTTCAGACAACTGGGAAAAATCAAAAGAAACAATTATCTGGAAAGCTTCTACTCTTTATTCGTCAGGAATGAATGTATTCAGTGTAAACTATACCCGAACTGATATTGACGGCAGAACAGATGAAGAAGACAACCGTTTTGACAGAGCTGAAATAAGTTCAAATCATTCTCTGTTTGATAATTCCGTGAGTCTGAGTAATTATTATGAATTGAAAAATATCGAATTTTACCCCAAAGTAAGAGAACTGCAATATGTGGGAGAATCAGCCGGTCAGTATGACAGTACAGGTGTTTTTTTGGAAAATGGAGGCTGGGACTGGGTAATGACTACTTTGGGAGAGTCAGAAATGACTATCGAAGTAAATGCAGATTTTTCACTCTTTCTAAAACCGGGGTTTTTGGTAAAGAATAAAGAATCTCATTTTTTGAAGAAAATACAGAGTGAAACACGAATCAATGTATCAGAAAATTCTCGTACTGGTAACAAATATAAAATCTATTTTTTACAGCCTGAATATCTTATGAACAAACAATCAACTATCTTTGGCAGACAATATCTCAAACATATCTTCTGGTTCGATCTATTGAAAAATGAACTGCTTGCAGAAACGAGTTACAGCAGTGATGTGACAATGGACAATCGATATCAGACTGATGAGAAAAATCGCAGATCGCTTGCCGAGATTGGACTAAAGATTCTCTCTGCCAGAAACTTTAAATATGAGCTGCGCTACGAAAATTCCAATGAAAAGAATTCTCATTACAATTCTGTTATCAACAATAAGATGTATACCGGAGAAGCAAAATATTCCTGGCAAAATCAAATTATAAATAACACAAAGATTAGTTATAGCAGCGAAGATGGACAGAGAGAAGATCAGACGAGAAACTACAAACTAATCCGTTGGGGTATTGCTAACAGTACCACTCTATTTATGGTAAAAAATTATCGTTTCTTTATTGAAC
>JAQVBK010000148.1 GCA_028690365.1 Candidatus Cloacimonadota bacterium | reverse complement strand
GAAAGGAGGATCAATTTTGTAACCGTCATTAACTGCAGCAGCAACTATAGTAGCACAAGCATAGGCATTCTCTAAAGCGATTTTCAAAGTGAGGGATTCACCGTAGCTGCCCAAACTCAAATTGATTATCTCTGCTCCATTCTCTGCAGCATAGTCGATACCGGCAGCGATATCACTTGAACTACCATATCCACTGCTTTGCAGTACTTTTATCGGCATAATTTTTGAATTCCAAGCTACTCCTGAAATACCTGTACTGTTATCTGCTTCAGCAGCAGCGATTCCGGCAACGTGAGTTCCGTGGCTGTTATCGTCACGAGGATTATTGTCCAGATTAACAAAATCCCAGCCCCGCACATCATCAATAAAGCCATTTCCATCATCATCTATGCCGTTATTGGGAATCTCATCGCTATTGTCCCAGATATTGTCATCAAGATCAGGGTGAGTCCAGTCAACACCTGTATCAATAATAGCAATAATCTGACTGGAAGATCCGGTAGTAGTATCCCATGCCCTATTTGCGTTAACGTCTCCCAGATAGTTCTGATTATTATACAGCGGATCATTGGGATTAGTCACCATTGTATAGAAATAGTAGTTAGGTTCTGCAAATTCAATGTTATCATCTTGTTGCAGTTCAGTAATAAGAGGTTCGATATCTGTATTATGAGGAACCCTTATTTTGTAAATATTGAAAAGTTGCGGTACTTCTTTGGTGATTCCGCCCGGAGTTCTGATATATTTTTTCTCGCCTCTCTTGCTTTCTGAAGTAAACACTTTCTGAATCTCAGAGGCTTTCCACTTCGCCAGAATAGCATCCGTAGTATTTTTCCCAATAGAAACAACACCCTTTTCATAGTTAACATTAACACTAACATCATCACTGAATTTAACAAGGATTTCATTGGGAACATACTCCGGGTTAAAGGGGTCAAGTTGATGAACTGATGCAGTTTCTGCAATAAGGAGTACACAAAAAACTCCTAACAAGATTAGCATTGCGCTTTTTTTAAACATAATTCCTCCCACTATTTTAATAATATCATTTTTTTTGTTTGAATACTGCCATTTACGTTAATTCTGCATAAATAATTACCGGAAGCTATCGAATATCCGGCATCGTTTTTTCCGTTCCAGATAAACTGATGATTGCCTTTACTTAAAAAAGAAGAAGTAATTCTCCTTTGAAGTTTCCCTTTGATATTAAATATCTCAACAGAGATACTTGCATTTTCAGGAAGTTCAATAACAATGTTCGCTGATGGATTAAATGGATTAGGAAAGACAGATATTTTCATAGTCTCATTGTTAATTTCCGGATCGACAACACCAACTTCAGGCAGTATTACCAGAGTTCCATTTTCAACGTCAGTTAAAATGTTCTGTGAGTTATCATCAGCCAATATTACATTTTCAGCAATTATTTCATATTCTCCTGATTCCAAAATTTGTGAGAAAGCCAAATTTGCTATGCTGCCATTATTACCTAAAAATGCTGACATTGTCATAGAAAAAATAATAATCCTGAGCGTGTTATTGTTTGTTGAAACAGAGAGAACATGATCTTGAGCGCGTTCAGTCAGACTTGAAAAGTTTTCTATATAGAAGACTGTCTCAGGCAGAAGCAAATCTAACTGCACAGCAACAAAATCAGAATCATTATTAACCAGCAGAGATAGTTCAAAGTTTTCATTCTCGTTAACAGTCGCGCTACCAACGATTAGGACATTACTGTTTTGACAGAGCAGTCTGCTTAACAACAAACTCGCTAACAGTATCCCTGAAAATATCTTTTTCATAATTCTCCTAATTATACTCTGCTTGGTAGGTTGTCAGAGCTTTTTTGCAAGTTGATGAAGGTTACAAACAATCCTGGAAGAATAGTTTAGAAATCCCTCCCATATCATTACCCAAAAAATAACTTAAGACAGCCTGTCAACCAATAGTTGTCCTGACAGCCCAAAGCAATTCAAAGTTTTTTTTTCTAAGATAATTATCGATAATTTTTGATACTTCAGTCGTTGTTTTCTGTGAAGATTTGACTGTTACTTCCATAGATCATTTCTTTTCGAGATTTTTTTCAGGCAACTCTCTGTCTTATTGTTTATGACTATGTTGCTAACCCCTTCAGCTTCAATAAATATCTTATTGTCCATCTCTCCTCCTTTCTGCTTTCAACTTTATGATAAAGACGGGGTGGACAGATCAGGTCCAGGGGGAGAAGTTTTTTTTAAAAAATTAAGATTTTGTGAATCATTTGTTTGAGGTTATTCTCTGTTGGTACGGTTTAATTTACGCCACTTATGACTGTTTTCTCTCAATTTAGTTCCAAACTATTCTTTAATTCTGTGGAAAGACCTAATCTTCGATCTTTCAGATTTGTATAAATTAAATGTCTTATTTCAGTAAATTGTGATTTTTATCTATAATTTGCTATTTTCATATTTGTCAGAGAATTATTCACTATGTTTTATTTAAAAGAACTTGAAAAATCAGATTTCTCAATTTTCTCTAGAATGAATTCTTGTTTGAAAGACACATAAATCAAACAGGGGGCAATTGTTATTTTATTTTCTAAGCCAAAATTGACAATATATCAACATGTACAATATGATATATTACCGACTTTTAACTATTGAGGCTTTGGCTAATGCATTAATAGCCATGAAATTAGAGAATAAAATGGTATAATTCTATGATTCGTATTTGACACTTTTACCTGTGAAAGTACCTAACATTTGGTGGATAATGTTGGAAAAGAAATAGACTTCTCATCAACAGAAAATTGTAGAGCAATTCAGGCTAAATGCTACTTAAGAACACAAGTTTTGTAATATGAAAAGAAAATATTTTTCCGCCGTATTTAGAACTTGAGCTCACTATTAGTGCCTCAAACTTTCTTTAAGTCATTTTTGCTTACTCACAGAAAAGTAAACAGATCTAGAAAAACTATTTATCCGTTTAATTCTAAAAAGTTATAGAACAATTTTACTAATCTTGATACTTTTCTATGGATAACTGAACTCATGTTCGAGCAACGGAGAAAAACGTAAAGAAACCTAAAAATCCAGATATGCCGGAATCAATAATTCGATTCAATAAAGAAAAATTAGATATAAGGAGTATCAAACATGTTTAGAACAATATCCACGAAAATAAGGGCTTGACTTCCATCATTCTGTTTTAAAAAAGTATGTAAGAAATAAATCAAATTGTTTATTGAAATTTCAAAAAAAAACGGGGGGTAATTATGTTACGAAGATTGTTATTTATCGCTTTTGTGATAACTGTTTATTCAATGGTGTGGGCTGATTTCGAAATCGATTTGGAAAGTGGTGCAGTTTTTACCGGATACAATAATATTCGCATACCCGGAGATCAAGGAACAAAGTTTTCCCTGAAAGATGATCTGGAATCAGATATTGAACCATATCTAAGATTGAGACTTAATTACAGCTTCAACCCCAAACATCACATCTCACTTCTATTTGCACCGCTTACTGTTAAAGCGAAAGGAAAGGTAAACAGAGATTTAGATTATAATGGTGAAATATTTCCAGCTAATACCAGTTTGAAATCTATTTATCAATTCAATTCTTACCGAATTTCTTATAGATACGATTTTGTTAATAGAGAAAAAGTGACTTTTGGAATTGGATTTACTGCTAAAATCAGGGATGCAAAAATTAGTATTGAAAATGACACATTAAAAACCGAAAAAGAGAATGTGGGATTTGTGCCTATACTCAATTTCAAGTTGAACTGGCAGTTAAGACAATTGTGGTGGATAATTTTTGAAGGAGATGCTCTGGCTGCTCCTCAGGGGAGAGCAGAAGATGTTGCATTGAGTCTGTATCATCAGTTCAGGGAGAATCTTGGTTTTAGAATTGGTTATCGTTTACTTGAAGGTGGTGCAGACAATGACGAAGTTTATACTTTTTCTTTGTTTCATTATGCGGCTTTTGGTTTGTCTTACAAGTTCTGATTATTTAAATAAATTTTATTAGCGGTAAAGAAAAGAGCTGTGAATTTCACAGCTCTTTTGTATTAATACGTGTTGCCCGCCAAGGAAGGTTTAATATTGATGCAACCCTCTAAGGATTTGGCAACGAAACAAGAATTATTTTAATAACATCAGCTTATTAATTTTTGAGTAACCATCGGTTCTCAAACGATAGAAGTAAACACCGGAAGCACATCTTTCCCCTGAGTTGTTGTAGCCGTCCCAGGGAATGCTGTAGGAACCAGGTTGTTTAACGTCATTTACCAGAGTCTTAACTATTTTACCTTTCAAATTAAATACATCCAGCTGAACCATTCCTTCTTTGGCAATATTGAACTTGATAGAAGTTGAGGTATTGCGTTCTGTGTTAGAAAATCCGAACGGGTTAGGACAACTATTCAGAAGCTCAGTTTCTGTAGGTACTGCCGGGGGTGTTTGTCCGCCATCTTCATTTTCAAAAAATACAGTAATCGGACCGAAGAAATTGGAAGTTAAATCATTATCAAGAGATTCTAGCCAGTAGTAGTAAGTCGTTTTCTGTTGTGCATTTGTATCAAGATAGTTGTAAACTGCGCCCTGTGAAGAAGCACCGGTTGCTGGAATCATCCCGTAATTTAAACTGGTTTCAGGAATAATTTGTTCTACACTACGATAAACATTGAAACCTAAAGCATTGGTCTCAGATGAGGTTTCCCAGTTAATGCTTACAAAATTCTCAGCAGTTACAGCATAGTCAAAAGATGAAAGGGTGACAGGGAGGGTAGAATCACCATTATTAATCACAAATTCTGTAGTTTCTCTGGCTCCTGTGAAGCTCCAATCGAATGATACATGCTGTGCTCCATAAACAATGTTGGTTGCCCCACCGTCTTGGATAAGAGCCCAATCTGATCCGTTCCAGTAAACTATCTCTGTCGGTGTGTCTCCAAAGTACTGATCAAATATAAGTGTCACATTAACTGATGCTCCAGCACCTGTGAAAACAACTCTGTATGAAAGCAATACATGTGCTGGCACTGGTATGCCTGGATTATGAGGGGTTGCATTTACATATACGGTTATACTGAATTCTTCTGTACCAGAAGGATCAAATATACAACCAGCGTTTATGATGCTGCCACCATAGTTTACAGGAGGAATACCGATATTGACATTATCTCCACCGTTACCGTTGTTATTACCACTTCCGTACTGATTATTACCATCATTGGTTGTGAAAGATCTGGTTTCGGAAGGAGCACTGTCTCCACGCAGAATGTTTACCTTTCGTTGTGCAGATTTTCTTGTTTTATTAGAGGGAACAACTTCTTTGCGTCCATCATTTGTGTAAGCGACTACATACCAGTCGTATTGGGTTGAGAAATCCAGTCCATATCCATTATAATGAGGTTGAAAAGATAAATTAGATCCATCATAGATTTCTGTAAAATCTTCAACTACATTATGAAGCTTCATATATACTTTGTATCCAGCAGGATCTACTCTGGTAGTGTTTTCCCAAGTTAGAGTAACATTCAAAGGAACTTCAGCTCCATTGGCAGGTCCTAAAAGAGTAGGAGCGTTGGGATCAGGGTTTTCTTCTGTTGTGAAACTCCAGATAGGGCATCCTGCAGCATCACCTCTGGTATTAGCAATTTTTGCTACTTCTCTGGATTTGTTCTCTTTACCACTTCTGTCAACAGTATAGGGTACAATTTGCCAGTAGTAGGTTGTGC
Source organism: Candidatus Cloacimonadota bacterium (assembly GCA_028690365.1). Taxonomy (GTDB): domain Bacteria; phylum Cloacimonadota; class Cloacimonadia; order Cloacimonadales; family JAQVBK01; genus JAQVBK01. The sequence continues at coordinate 2,473 of JAQVBK010000148.1, read as the reverse complement.
TGTAGGAGAGAGAAGGGTCATATGTTAAAACATCACCTAAATCATCGATGTATGCAGGAGGATTACTAGTGCCAAAATAGAGTTTATATCCATCTGGTGTTTCACCATCTACTGGCGCAAACCAATTAAGAGTTGCATCAATAGGAACGTTCATTGCACCATCGGTTGGGGAATCTATTGTGGCTGGATTGGGATTTCCATTACTGAACGCTATCCAAGAATCATCTGTCCAATTTTGTATGCCTATTTCCCAAGGTCCCCCTGAACTTTGAGCAGTTATCATTTCAGAAGTGCAATAATGAGTAGCTAAAGAAGGATCAGAATGATTATAGAGAACTATGTAAAAAAAATCTCCATGGTTAATAACTGGTTCGTCGGGAGAACCAATTGGATCATAAGAAATTAGAAGACTGCTTGCATACCATTGACCAATTGATCCAGTATAATTTTCACCATTTAGAAAATCCATATTATAATTGTTTGCTTGATTTGTTGCAAATAAATCATCTTCCAAAGGTAATCTTGTAACGGTATTCAAACCATTTACTGTAGCATCAACTGATACATAATATTCTAACTTCCAGCCATCAGGGGCATTGTTTCCATCCGGTCCTGTAAAAGTGTGAAAATTGTAACTCGCATCACCTGCCCAATAAGTAGTACTTACGTTTTGTGCATTCAATGCAAGAAGGTATAGAGACAAGAGAAGAGTTATTACTAATGTTTTTTTCATTTTGAATCTCCTTTGTTATGTATAAATTCTGTAACGTTCATTTTGTTTCTTTCATTAGGATTATAAATCCAAGTAAATTCAGAATGTCTGTTATGGATATAATAAGCATGTCCGATAGTCAATGTTGAAAAACCCTGCCAAACACCAGAGCTATTTAACCAAGCAACTGTACCATTGGTGATGTCTAATATTCTGTCAGATTGATAAGCTAAACCTCCTGTAAGCCCTGAGCTAATCAAATCTATATCATCCAATGAATGAGCATATACTGAATTTATAGAGAAAGCTGTGTATCCAATTGATATAATTCCGTAATTGTGTGAGTTTTCTATGACGCTACCAGAAAGAAAAATATCTTTAGCGGTATGTCTATTATGAATATAATATGCATGCCCCTGAGTAAATTCTGTAAATCCTTGCCATACTCCTGTATTGTTGAGCCAAGCTACAGTTCCATTGGTGATGTCCAAAATTCTGTCAGATTGATATGCAAGACCTCCGGTGAGTTGATCTCCTATAATGTCTGAAATAGCCAATGTCTCAACTCCGCTGTCATAGACTGTAAAAGGAACTGCAAAGGCAGTATATCCTACACCAGCACTTATCTTCACATACCCAACAATCTCACTAGGTTCACTCTCCACAGCGAGGAGCAAACCTGCAAATAACAGAATTATTAAGAAATAACTCTTTTTCATATATCCTCCTTTGTTAAATTTATAATTCCAACACAACAAGAATTTTGCATCTTTATTTGTCAAACTAATATTCGTTTTTTTTGAAATACGTTCATATCGAATTGATGCTAAGTGTTTTATAAAGTGAACAACAAACGCTGCCCTATGGGGCAACGTTTTTTACTGCTACTATCCGGTAAAACCTTCTATTGTCACTCAATGTTGTTGTCCATTCAGTTCCATTAAGTACTCCGCTCAAATCTTCGGTAAATTCAACATCAGGAGTAAGAGCTGAAAAAACTTTATAAGAGGTAGCCCCTGTTACTGAATTCCATTGTAATCGGATATTGTTCCCGATAACTTCGACAGTAACATTCTGCGGAGCTTCCAAAGTACCCCACTCAATCCGGTTATAAGGATCATATTCATGAGTTTCACCGGAGAAATTACCGGTACTTTCTGTCAGAGTGACTGAGCCGGCATCATTCATTTTGCGCACATTGTAGATTTCACCATTGGTATTATCAGGGAAAATGGCATTTACGATTTGTACATCCTGAGTATTATTGAAAGCTATTAATGAACCGTTACTTACACCATTGTAAAAACTGCAGTTCATAAGACCTGTCTCTGTATCAACTTCTGAGCCTGTTTCGAAATATAAACCGTAGTATGTATCGAACTGACTGAAAGAAGTCCATTGAGCACCTAATAATCCACCGTTTTTGATTCTGAAATCAAAGTTGTCAGTACCAATTGCATAAAAGGCATTGGGGTTTATTTCGGTTCCGGTAGAGATAATTTCTCCATGGCAATTTATGGTTCCGTTATCAAACATTACAACCTCTGAACCTTCCGGCATAAGCAGTGTTCCCATTGGATTAATGGTCAGTGTAGTCGTTTCAAGACTGTTTCCGTTAACATTGAGAATTCCCATATCTACAAGGATTTCTGTACTGGATGAGAGATAGGAATCAAGAATCAGAGAAGCAGTTGTTCGTTCTCCATCTCTGGTCAAGTCTGCTGAATTTCTGGTTGTGCTTTTGGTAATTTTGACGATAGG